>NZ_VISM01000001.1:600000-900000 GCF_007827455.1 Lutibacter sp. Hel_I_33_5 | reverse complement strand
AAGGGCACGCTAAAAAAATAAATCCACCTAAAAAGATGGATTTGATGTTTATATATAATTAGGTGTGGATTTTAACCTCTAATAACGCTTCTAGAAATTACGATTTTCTGTATTTCTGAAGTTCCTTCATAAATCTGAGTGATTTTTGCATCACGCATTAAACGCTCTACATGATACTCTTTTACAAATCCATTTCCACCATGAATTTGAACTGCTTCAACGGTGTGTTCCATAGCAACTTTAGACGCATAAAGTTTTGCCATTGCGCTAGATTTATCGTAATTATTACCTTGATCTTTGTCCCAAGCAGCTTTCATCACTAGCATTCTAGCGGCTTCGATATCTGTGTGCATATCTGCCAATTTAAACGCAATTGCTTGATGATTACATATTTCTGTTCCAAAAGCTTTACGTTCTTTAGAATATTTTAAAGCTAATTCATAAGCTCCAGATGCAATACCTAATGCTTGTGCCGCAATACCAATTCTACCTCCTGATAATGTTTTCATGGCGAATTTAAATCCAAATCCGTCTTCGCCAATTCTATTTTCTTTAGGTACTTTTACATCGTTAAATTGTAATGTGTGTGTGTCTGAACCTCTAATTCCTAATTTATCTTCTTTTGGACCAATATGAAATCCTTCTGTTCCTTTTTCAACAATAAAAGCATTGATTCCTTTATGTCCTTTTTCTCTATCGGTTTGTGCAATTACTAAATAAACATCTGATCGACCTCCGTTCGTAATCCAATTTTTTGTTCCATTTATCAAATAATGATCTCCTTTATCTTCAGCAGTTGTTGCTTGTGAAGTTGCGTCTGAACCTGCTTCTGGTTCACTTAAACAAAATGCACCTATAAATTCTCCAGTTGCTAATTTTGTTAAATATTTTTGCTTTTGTTCTTCGGATCCGTAAGCTTCTAAACCGTAACAAACTAATGAGTTATTTACGGAAACCATTACAGAAGCAGATGCATCAATTTTAGATAATTCTTCCATAATTAATACGTAGGATATGGCGTCCATTCCGCTACCTCCATATTTTGGATCTACCATGATTCCTAAAAAACCAAGGTTTCCCATTTTTTTTACTATTTCTTGGGGGAATTCTTGCTTATTATCTCTTTCAATCACTCCTGGAAGTAATTCTGTTTGCGCAAAATCTCTTGCTGCATCACGTATCATTATGTGTTCTTCTGTTAAGCTAAAATCCATTATTTATAATATTATTAAATTCGTAAAAAATAGACTCAAAGATACGATTTACGTAATAAATATGTAACAAAGTTTTGTTATTTTTACGGATATGAATAGTGATTTTTGTTATGTTATTGGATTGATGTCTGGTACTTCTTTAGACGGGTTAGATATTGTTTATGCTTATTTTGATGAATCTGATTATAAAAACTTTAAAATTATTTTTTCTGAAACAATTTCATATTCAAATGATTGGAAAGAAAATTTACAGAAAGCGATAAATTTTTCAACTGATGAATTATATCAATTAGATATTGATTATGGTCAATATTTAGGAGAAAAAGTAAATGAATTTACTAAAAAGAATAAAATTAAGGTTGTTGATTTTATTGCTTCTCACGGACATACTATTTTGCATCAACCTGATAAAGGAATTACATTACAGGTTGGAAGCGGTGAACAAATTGCAAAAATTACTAATAAAAAAGTAGTTTGCGACTTTAGAACTCAAGATGTAAAATTTGGAGGTCAAGGTGCGCCATTAGTTCCCATTGGAGATGAATTATTATTTTCTGATTATGACTATTGTTTAAATTTAGGTGGTTTTGCTAATATTTCTTTTAGAGAAAGTAATAAAAGGATTGCTTTTGATATTTGTCCTGTTAATATTGTGTTGAATCATTATGTGCAAAAATTAGGTTTTATGTATGATGATAAAGGAGAAATAGCTTCTAAAGGGAAAATAAATCAACAATTATTAGATACTTTAAATTCGTTAGAATTTTATAAAACTGCTGCGCCAAAATCGTTAGGTTTGGAGTGGGTTCAATCTGCTATTTTTCCTTTGATCGACAGTTTTGAAAATAATATAGCATCAATTTTAAAAACTTTTATTGAACATGTAGCAATACAAATTTCAATGGTGTATAAAAATTCTTCATCAATTTTAATTACTGGTGGTGGTGCTTTTAATAAATTTTTAATAAGTAGAGTAGAATTTTATTCAGAAACTAAAATTCAACTACCAGATAAACAGCTCATTGATTTTAAAGAAGCATTGATTTTTGCTTTTCTTGGGGTATTAAAAACTAAGAATCAAATTAATTGTTTGCAGAGTGTAACTGGTGCAAAAAAAGATCATTCATCAGGTGTACTATTTTATCCTTAATTTTATAATATCTATTTGAACAATCACTTTTTTACAGTAAGTTTGTGTAACTGTGAATTTTGTAAATAATAATCTTTAAATTTTTTAAAATGAACCAACTTTAACTTTAATCAATACCGAAAAAATTGATATTGATGAGAACTATTAAGTTGAAAAATTTTAAAAATAAATAATGAAGGAATTACTTAAAGCATACGAGAATAAACAACCTGAAATTGTTTTTAATTGGAAAGATCCAGAAACAGAAGCAGAAGGTTGGACAGTTATAAATTCATTACGTGGTGGAGCTGCTGGTGGTGGAACAAGAATGCGTGAAGGTTTAGATATGAATGAGGTTTTATCGCTTGCAAAAACCATGGAAGTGAAGTTTACTGTTTCTGGTCCAGCTATTGGTGGGGCAAAATCGGGCATCAATTTTAATCCAAATGATCCTCGTAAAAAAGGAGTTTTAGAACGTTGGTATAAAGCGGTTTCTCCGTTATTAAAAAATTATTACGGAACAGGAGGAGATTTAAATGTAGACGAAATTCATGAAGTAATCCCAATTACTGAAGATAGTGGTGTTTGGCATCCTCAAGAAGGTGTTTTTAATGGTCATTTTAAACCAACTGAAGCTGATAAAATAAATAGAATTGGTCAATTACGTCATGGAGTAATTAAGGTAATTGAAAGTGATAAGTATTCGCCAGATATATTTAAAAAATATACTATTGCTGATATGATTACAGGTTTTGGCGTTGCCATTGCTGTAAAACATTATTATGATATTTATGGTGGATCTATTGTAGGAAAAAAAGCTATTGTTCAAGGTTTTGGAAATGTAGGTTCCGCAGCTGCTTTTTATTTAGCACAAATGGGTGCTAAAGTTGTTGGGATTATTGATAGAGTTGGAGGGGTTATAAATGAAGATGGTTTTTCTTTTGATGAAATTAAAGAATTTTTTCTACAAAAAGATGGAAATACTTTGGTTGCAAAAAATATGATTCCGTTTAAGGAAATAAATGATCGTATTTGGAATTTACCTTGTGAAATATTTACACCATGTGCTGCATCAAGATTGATTACTCAGGACCAAATAAATCAAATGATTGAAACTGGATTAGAAGTTATATCTTGTGGTGCTAATGTGCCATTTGCAGATAAAGAAATTTTCTTCGGATCTATAATGGAAGACACTGATAAAAAAGTGAGTTTAATACCGGATTTTATTTCAAATTGTGGAATGGCAAGAGTATTTGCTTACTTTATGGAACGTAGAGTTGCCATGACAGATGAAGCGATTTTTGAAGATACTTCAAGTATTATTAAGAAAGCATTAGAAAAAACATTTGAAAAAAATAATTCAAAGAAAAACATAAGCGAGACTGCTTTTGAAATCGCATTAAAACAATTAATTTAAAATAAAAATATGGAATCATTAATCATCTTAATCTTTGTAGTAGGTTACCTAGCTATCACCCTTGAGCATAATTTAAAGCTAGATAAATTGATACCAGCTTTAGCTATGATGGCTATTTGTTGGGCGATGGTAGCTGTTGGAGTTGATGGTTTTTCAACATGGTTTGATTCTAGTAAACATGCTTTAGTAGATAATTTCCCTGGTTTATTACATGAAGAAAAATTACATTTAGTAGAAGAAACATTATTACATCATTTAGGTAAAACAGCAGAAATTTTAGTATTTCTTTTAGGAGCAATGACTATTGTTGAAATCATTGATTATTTTGATGGTTTTTCTACAATTAAAAGCTACGTAAAAACGAAGAGTAAGAAAAAGATTTTATGGCTTTTTGGAATTTTAGCATTCTTTTTATCAGCAATTATAGATAATCTTACTGCTACAATTGTATTGATTTCAATTTTACAAAAAATAGTTAAACGTAGAGAAGATAGAATTTGGTTTGCAGGTTTAATTATTATTGCTGCAAATGCTGGTGGAGCTTGGTCTCCAATTGGTGATGTAACAACGACAATGCTTTGGATTGGTAAAAAAGTAAGTACTCCAATGCTTTTCATCTATCTATTTTTACCATCTGTATTATGTATGGTTGTGCCAACTTTTATTGCTTCATTTTTACCTGCATTTAAAGGAGAAATTGAAACAGATGAAAAAGCTGAAAATTCAAAACCAGGAAAACACAGCGCAACGATGTTATATTTAGGTTTAGGAGCCATTGTATTTGTGCCTTTCTTTAAAACTGTTACCCATTTGCCACCTTATGTAGGTATGATGTTATCATTAGCAGTAGTAGCAACTTTTGCTGAAATCTATAGTAGATCTAAATTTTCAATTTCAAGTGCAATTGGAGACGAAGCAGAAGAACATGAAGAACATGCACATCATAGCCCAGTTCATTCATCATTATCTAAAATAGAAATGCCAAGTATTTTATTTTTCTTAGGAATTTTAATGGCAGTTGCTGCTTTAGAATCTTTAGGGATTTTATTTGGTTTTGCTGAAATGCTAAAAGAATCAATTCCTTTAATGGGAACTGAGCCAAACGGAACTTTAGTTTCAGATTTAGTTGTAATGTTATTGGGAGTTGGTTCTGCAATTATAGATAATGTACCTTTAGTGGCGGCTTCATTAGGAATGTTCTCAGAAACAGTCGACAATCCTTTATGGCACTTTATAGCCTTTTCCGCTGGTACTGGTGGATCTATGTTAATTATTGGTTCTGCAGCTGGTGTTGTTGCGATGGGAATGGAAAAAATAGATTTTTTCTGGTATCTAAAAAAGATATCTTGGTTAGCCTTCATTGGTTTTTTTGTTGGCTGTATTACTTTTATGTTGATGAGAAGTATTATTTAATCAAAAAAATAAAGAAATAGTAAGAATGTCATTTTAAATTTTTAGAATGACATTTTTTTATGAAACAATTAAAGAAAAAATAAGTCGTTATTTATAAAGAACATAAATTTTATACATGATATCATTTATTCAAGAAAAAAAAGAATTGTTAGAAGAAGTAGTTTCAGAAGAAAAAACATTATCTATTTATAAGCTAATTATGGATGGTGGTTTAGGCGGCCAAATCATTATTGGAATTTTATTCGTTTTATTAGCAGTTGCGCTTTACATTTATTTTGAGCGATTTTTTGCCATTAAAGCAGCATCTAAAGTTGATAAGAACTTTATGAATCAGATTAAAGATTATGTTGCAAATGGTAAATTAGAAGCAGCAGATTCTTTATGTAAGAGCAAAGATTCTCCTACTGCAAGATTAATAGAAAAAGGAATTTCTAGAATAGGAAAGCCTTTGGAAGATATAAATACAGCCATAGAAAATGCAGGGAAATTAGAGGTGTATCAATTAGAAAGAAATGTTTCTGTCTTAGCAACAATAGCAGGTGCAGCACCGATGATAGGCTTTTTAGGGACTGTAATTGGAATGATTATTGCTATTCATGAAATAGCAAATTCTGGTGGGCAAATTGATATTAAATTATTGTCAGATGGATTATATACAGCAATGACAACAACAGTTGCAGGGTTGATCGTTGGGATTATCGCCTATATTACATATAATCATTTAGTAGTTAAAACTGATAAAGTGGTTTATCAAATGGAAGCGAAATCGGTAGAGTTTCTTGATTTATTAAATGAACCAGTTTAAACCTATTGAAAGAGTTAATAATTGAAAAATTCAAGAATTTATAGATTACTAGTTTTTAAATCTCTAAATTTTTAATCATTTAATATTTATAAATGAACTTAAGAGGAAGAAATAAAGTCAATCCAAATTTTAATATGTCGTCTATGACGGATATTGTTTTTTTGCTGTTGATATTTTTTATGTTAACATCAACATTGGTAACTGTTAGTGCAATTGATGTTTTACTACCAAAAGCTGGAGGGAAAACTGAAAATAATACTTCAATTGCAGTTTCAATTACTAAGAATTCAAGTTTTTATATTGATAAAACTAAAATCAATTCTAACAATTTAGAATTAGAAATACTTAATAGAGTAGGTGTAGATAAAAAGAAAACAGTAATTATAAGAGGAGATAAAGATGTGCCTTATAAAAACGTGATGAAAGTAATCGACATTGCTAATAAGAATAAGTTAAAAATGATTTTAGCAGTTAAAGGAAAATAATGCCAATTCTAGAAACTAAACATAAAAAAAAATCTGCCATAATAACTGCAATAATTTTGTTGCTTCTAGTATTTGGTATTTTTAATTATGGAATGCAATATTTAGATCCTCCAGAAGAATATGGTTTGGCAATTAGTTTAGGAAATTCAAGTGTTGGTAGCGGTAAAGAAATTCCTAATAAAGCAATAAAGCCTTCACCTAAAAAAACTGAAGAAGTTGTTGAAGAAAAAGTTGAAGAAATAAAAGAGGTTGTTAAAGAGGAAGTTGTAACTCAAGATACAGAAGAAGCTCCAGTAATTGAAAAGGCTGAAGAAATTAAAAAAGAAGAGCCTCAAAAAGTGGTTGAAGAAAAAAAGGTTGAAGAAAAGCCGAAACCTTCTGAAGAGACTAAAAATGCATTAAATAATTTGTTTAATGGAAATTCTGATAGTAATAATTCTAAAGGAAAAGGAGATGATGAAGTTTCTGGTAATAAAGGAGTTGAAGATGGTGATTCAAAATCATCTAAATATTATGGGAATTCGGGGAGTGGAGATAGCGGAAACTATAATTTAGCAGGAAGAAATGCGACATCTAAACCAATAGAAAAGCCTAATTGTCAAGAAGAAGGAATAGTGGTTGTGTCTATCGAGGTTGATAAATCAGGAAATGTTATTAGGGCAATTCCAGGTGTAAAAGGTTCAACAAATACTGCTCCTTGTTTGTTAGCTCCTGCAAAACAAGCAGCTCTTAATACTAAATGGAACGCAGATAATAATGCGCCAATCAAACAAAAAGGAACTATTATTTATAAGTTTTCTTTGTCTAAATAATTGAATATTTTACTAGATTGCGTCTCAATAAAATTTTAAACTAAATAATTTATGAATGTTACCATTATTGGTAGTGGTTACGTAGGGCTAACTTCTGGTGCTTGTTTTGCTGAAATGGGTAATAAGGTTGTTTGTGTTGATGTGGATAAGAATAAAGTAAATGATCTTAAGAAAGGAATTATCCCGATTTTTGAACCTGGATTAGAAAATTTAGTTTCAAAAAACCTTAATAAAACATTATTTTTTAGTTCAGAATTTGAAAACTCAATTAATAGTTCTGATATTATTTTTATTGCAGTCGGAACTCCTATGAGTGAAGATGGAAGTGCTGATTTAAAGTATGTAAAAGAAGTAGCGAAAGAAATTGGTAAAAACCTTCAAAAGGATATAATTATTGTAAATAAATCGACAGTTCCGGTTGGAACTGCTGATATAGTTAAGGGAATTATTAAAAAAGAATTAGCGTTAAGAAATGTAGATTTTGACTTTTTTGTTGTTTCAAATCCAGAATTTTTAAAAGAAGGAACAGCTATCACAGATTTTATGAAACCTGATCGAGTTGTAATTGGTGCAGATTCTGAAAAAGCATTTAAAAAAATGGAGCAATTATATTCTCCTTTTTTTAGAACGCATGATCGATTTATAAGAATGGATATTCGCTCAGCAGAAATGACTAAATATGCTGCTAACACTATGTTGGCTACTAAAATTTCTTTTATAAATGAAATTGCAAATATTTGTGAAAAAGTTGGTGCAGATGTTAATAAGGTAAGAATAGGAATAGGGTCAGATAGTAGAATAGGATATAATTTTATTTATCCAGGGACAGGTTATGGCGGAGCTTGTTTTCCGAAAGATGTAAGAGCATTAAATAAAATAGCTTTAGAAAATGGATATAAAACTCAATTGATTTCATCTGTTGAAAAAGTTAATAACGAACAAAGATTAATTATTGCTAGAAAAGTTGTTAATAGGTTTGGTGATGATTTATCTGATATGGTTTTTACAATATGGGGGTTAGCATTTAAACCAGGAACTGATGATGTTCGAGAAGCACCTGCAATTTATGTGATAAAAGAGTTGATTAAAAAAGGTGCTAAAATTAACGCGTACGATCCGAAAGCGATGAAGAATACCAAGGATGTTTATTTAAATAATGTCGAAGGTATTTCTTATTTTAAGTCTAAGTATGAGGCTTTAAATAATTCTAATGGGTTAATTTTAATGACAGAATGGAAAGAGTTTAGGTCTCCAGATTTTGAAGAAATAAAAAAGTTGTTAATTGAGCCAATTGTATTTGATGGAAGAAATCAGTATAGTGTATTCAATTTGGAAGAGAAGGGATTTGAATATTATCAAATAGGAAAACAATAATTTACTTTTGCGTTATGATTTATAAAGAAACGCTAGATTGGATGTTTTCTCAATTGCCAATGTATCAGAGAGAAGGTAAATCGGCATTTAAAAAAGATTTAACTAATAGTATCGCTTTTTCTAAAGAGTTAGGTTTTCCAGAAAGAAAATTCAAAACAATACATGTTGGCGGGACAAATGGAAAAGGGTCTACGAGTCATATGATAGCTTCAATTTTGCAAGAAGCAGGCTATAATGTAGGATTATACACGTCACCTCATCTTAAAAATTTTACAGAACGAATTAGAATTAACGGAAAAGAAATTTCTAAAAGAAAAGTTTCGTCTTTTATTACAAAACACAAAACTTTCTTAGAAAAACAGCAATTGTCTTTTTTTGAAATGACGGTTGGAATGGCTTTTGATTTTTTTGAAAAAGAAAAGGTTGATATCGCAATTATTGAAGTCGGTTTAGGAGGAAGGTTAGATTCTACAAATATTATTACACCTGAAGTTTCTGTGATAACAAATATCGGTTTAGATCATACGCATATGTTAGGTGATACTTTGCCTGAAATTGCCTATGAAAAAGCTGGAATTATAAAAGATAATATTCCTGTTGTAATTGGAGAAAAACAAGATGAAGTTAAAGCCGTTTTTCTAAAAAAAGCAGAAAAGAAAAAATCAGAACTTGTTTTTGCTTCCGATATAAAGCATGTTTATGAAACTGATTTATTAGGTGATTATCAAAAAGCGAATTCAAAAACAGTAGTTTCTGCAATTAAACAATTAAAAGGGTTTGAGGTTTCTCAAGATGATATAAAAAAAGGTTTACTAAATGTTGTTAAAAACACCAACTTAAAAGGGAGGTGGCAAGTTTTACAAGAAAAGCCTAAAGTGATTTGTGATACAGCTCATAATAAAGAAGGCTTGAATATTGTTTTAAATCAATTGAAAAAAGAAAAACACGTAAAACTGCATATAGTTTTAGGGGTTGTTTCAGATAAAGATTTAGAAAGTATTTTGACTTTATTTCCAAAAGATGCAGATTATTATTATTGTAAGCCAAAGATTCCAAGAGGTATGTCAGAAGTATTACTTAAAGAAAAAGGGGCGTTTTATAATTTAAAAGGAAAAAAATATTCTTCAGTAAAAAAAGCATATAAAAAGGCTTTATTGAATGCTAATCAACAAGATATAATTTATATCGGAGGAAGTACTTTTGTGGTTGCTGAAGTAATTTAAAATAAAGTGATTTTTTTCTTTGCTAATGATAAAAACCATTTTATATTTGCATCCGCTTAGGGCAATTAGCTCAGTTGGTTCAGAGCACTTGGTTTACACCCAAGGGGTCGGGGGTTCGAATCCCTCATTGCCCACTCAAAACTCCATCATTTTATGATGGAGTTTTTGCTTTTTATTAGGTTTTATATTATTTTTTTTGATAAACTTTTTTGTATTTTCGCAATACGGAAAGAAAAATCCTCCATTAATGAAAGTTAATTTATCGGGTAAGAGAATAGTTGTAACAGGAGGAGCTGGATTTATTGGCTCTAATTTATGTGAAACTTTACTTGATATGGAGAATAAAGTTGTTTGTCTAGATAACTTTTCTACAGGAAAAAAAGAAAACATCTCATCGTTTATAAATCATGAAAATTTCACCTTAATAGAAGGTGATATTAGGAATATTAATGATTGTAAGAAATCTGTTGATGGAGTTGATTTTGTGTTGCATCAAGCTGCTTTAGGTTCAGTTCCACGTTCGATAAAAGATCCTTTAACAACAAATGAGGTAAATGTTTCTGGTTTTTTAAATATGCTGATAGCTTCTAGAGATGCTAAAGTTAAAAGGTTTGTCTATGCAGCTAGTTCTTCTACCTATGGAGATTCAAAATCTTTACCGAAAATTGAAGATAAAATAGGAAAACCGCTTTCACCATATGCAGTTACCAAATATGTGAATGAATTATATGCAGATGTGTTTTTTAAAACATATGGATTAGAAACTATTGGTCTTCGATATTTCAATGTATTTGGAAGGAGACAAGATCCTAAGGGAGCCTATGCAGCTGTAATTCCAAAATTTGTAGGTCAATTTATGAATGGTGAGTCTCCTACTATAAATGGGGATGGTAATTATTCGCGTGATTTCACGTATGTAGATAATGTTATTCAAGCTAATTTGTTGAGTTTAATCTCTGAAAATAAAAAAGCGATTAACAATATTTACAATGTTGCTTTTGGAGATAGAAATACGCTAAATGATTTGGTTAAATATTTAAAAGAATATTTGTCTGAATTTGATTCAAAAATAAAAGGAATAGAAGTTAATCATGGAGAAAATAGAATAGGTGATATTCCACATTCTCATGCTAGTATAGAGAAGGCAAAAGAGCTGTTGAATTATAATCCTCAGTTTTCTTTACAGAAAGGACTTAAAGAAGCGGTAAAATGGTATTGGGAAAATTTATAAAATGAATAGTAAGAGTATAAAAATAGGAATTATAGGTTTAGGGTATGTGGGGTTACCACTTGCTAGGCTTTTTGCTACAAAATATTCTGTTATTGGTTTTGATATCAATAAAGAAAGAGTTTCAGAATTAATGACAGGAATTGATAATACTTTAGAAGTTTCAGTTAAAGTTTTACAATCTGTTTTAAATGATGAAAATTCTACTAAAAATGGTTTGTTTTGCTCTACTTCAGTCGAGGATTTAAAAAACTGTAACTATTATATTGTAACCGTACCAACTCCAGTTGATAAAAATAATAGGCCAATTTTAACTCCACTAATTAAAGCAAGTGAGACTGTAGGGGATGTCCTTAAGAAAGGCGATGTAGTTATATATGAATCTACTGTTTATCCGGGAGCAACAGAGGAGGATTGTATTCCTGTTTTAGAAAGAGTTTCAGGATTAAAATTTAATACCGATTTTTATGCAGGGTATTCTCCTGAAAGAATTAACCCAGGAGATAAAGAGCATACGGTTGACAAAATATTAAAAGTGACTTCTGGTTCTACACCAGAAATTGGAAAAAAAATTGACGATTTATATAAATCAGTAATTATTGCTGGTACACATTTAGCTCCTACAATAAAAGTAGCTGAAGCAGCTAAAGTAATTGAGAATTCTCAAAGAGATATAAATATAGCTTTTGTAAATGAGTTGTCAAAAATATTCAACTTAATGAATATTAATACACAAGATGTATTAGACGCCGCGGGAACAAAATGGAACTTTCTCCGCTTTAAACCTGGTTTAGTTGGAGGGCATTGTATTGGTGTAGACCCTTACTATTTAGCACAAAAAGCACAAGAATATGGATATCATCCAGAAATTATTTTAGCAGGAAGAAGAATAAATGACAGTATGGGTAATTATGTTGCTTCTGAATTGATTAAATTAATGATAAAAAGTAATATTCATATCAATAATGCTGAAGTACTAGTCTTAGGTATTACATTTAAAGAAAATTGCCCTGATATTAGAAATACAAAGGCGGTAGATGTCGTTTCTTCTTTAGAAGATTATGGTGTGAAAACAACAGTGTTGGATCCTTGGGCAGATATAGATGAAGTTAAGAACGAATATAATATTAGGTCAACAAAAGATTTACCAAATCGTAAATTTGATGCTGTGGTTTTAACGGTAGCACATGATGAGTTTAAAGAAATAGATTTTTCTTTATTAAAAAAAGAAAAAGCTATAGTGTATGATGTTAAAAATATTTTGTCTGAGAATATTAAAGATAAAAGTTTATAATGAAAAATTTCGCATTACTTGGTGTTGCAGGATATATTGCTCCTAGGCATTTACGAGCAATTAAAGACACTAACAATAAACTTATTGCTGCGCTAGATAAATTTGATAGTGTTGGTGTAATGGATAGTTATTTTCCTAATGCTGATTTTTTTGTGGAATTTGAACGTTTTGATCGTCACATTGAAAAGTTAAAAAGGCAACAAAATATTCAATTAGATTATGTGAGTATTTGTACTCCGAATTATTTACATGATTCTCATATAAGAATGGCTTTACGAAGAGGAGCTGATGCTATTTGTGAAAAACCATTAGTGTTAAATCCATGGAATGTTGATGCTTTACAGGATATTGAAAAGGAATCTGGAAATAAGATAAACACAATTCTTCAACTACGTTTGCATCCAAGTATTATTGCCTTAAAAAATAAAGTTGACACAGAAAATAAGAAAGGTAAATATGATATTGATTTAACTTATATAACCTCTAGAGGTAATTGGTATCATAATTCATGGAAAGGAGAAGAGAGTAAATCTGGTGGGATTGCTACGAATATTGGAGTTCATTTTTATGATATGTTAGGTTGGATTTTTGGTGATGTTCAAGAGAATTATGTTCATTTAAGAGAAAAAGACAAATCCGCAGGATATTTAGAGTTTGAGAATGCTAGGGTGCGATGGTTTTTATCGATAGATGAAAATTCTCTTCCGAATGAAATTAAGGTTAAAGGACAGAGGACATTTCGTTCTATCTCTGTAGATAATGAAGAAATAGAGTTTAGTGGTGGCTTTACAGAGTTGCATACTGAGAGTTATAAGGGAATATTAAAAGGAAATGGATTTGGTTTAATTGATGCTAAATCATCTATTCAAACCGTTCATGATATTAGAGCGTGTAAAGTTACTTCACAAGGAGAAAAACATGTTTTTTTAAATGAAAAATATAAGTGATGTTTTAAGCTTAATATAAAAAAAATAACACATGATTTTGATAATGGATGTTTTGTTAAAATATCCTTTGTTTTTATTGGAGATGTCACATTTTTTAGTTTTTAAAATATTACAGGTTTTAATAAAAAATAATATTATATTTGACGCTCAAAATTAAGATTGTTATTTTGAATTTTAAGTCAGAATAATTTAACTAAAAAAAGTGTTTTAAATATGATTGTTGAAATGAAAATGAGAAGATTTTTAATTGGATTTGCATTAGTTTTATTTGTTTTTAGTTTTCAGAATATATCTGCTCAAATTGGAGTAGATAAAAATTTATCTACAATAAATATTGATGATCTTTCAGATAATCAAGTTTTATCATATTGGTCAAAAGCGAAAGAAGAAGGGTATTCAATTCCTCAACTCGAAATGATTCTTTCTTCAAAAGGAATGCCAAGTAATCAAATAAGTAAATTAAAAAGAAGGATTCAAGAATTAAAGTACTCAAATTCTGAAAATGAGAATAAAGGTTCAAATGAATCATCAAATACTATTAATACTTTAGAGAAATTTGGATTAGAAGGAGGCGAGAAAAAAGTTGCAGAAAATAATTTGTTGTTTGGATATGATTTTTTTAAAAATCCAAAAATTTCATTCACTCCTAACTTAAATTTAGCAACGCCAGACAATTATCAACTAGGACCTGGAGATGAAATATTGATTGATGTTTGGGGGGCTGCAGAAAATAATTATAATTTAACTATCGATAAAGCAGGTTCCATACGAATTAAAAATATAGGCCCCATTTATGTTAGTGGCTTGACGATTAAAAAAGCAAAATCAAAAATAAAATCTTATTTGAAAAGAATTTATAGTGGTATAGGTGCTTCAAATTCTAGTTATAATAAAGTATATGCTGAAATTGCATTAACAAGTGCTAGAACTGTTCAGGTAAATATTATAGGAGAAGTAAGTGTCCCAGGAACATATTCTTTAAGTTCACTTTCTACAGTATTAAATGCCTTGTATGCTTCTGGAGGACCAACATTAAATGGTACGTTTAGAACTATAAAAATAGTTAGAAATGGAGACTTATTTAAAGAATTCGATATTTATAAATATTTAATTAATGGTTCTGAAGAAGGGAATGTTTTTCTAAGAGACCAAGATGTTATAATTGTTCAGCCTTATATAAGTAAAGTTCGAGTTGATGGTGAAGTCAAACGCCCAGGATTTTATGAGTTAAAGAAGGGAGAGTCTATTGGAGATTTAATAAGATTTTTTGGAGGTTTTACATCTCAAGCTTATAAGGAAAGATTATTAGTTGAAAGAGTTTATAACGGACAGAAAAAAGTAAATGAAATTGATTTAAAAAACAATACCGATTTTTTATTAAAAGATGGAGATAGGTTAAATATCAATCAAATAATTGATCGATATGAAAACCGAGTAAGTATTGAGGGCGCAATATATAGACCTGGAAATTATGAAATCACAGAAGGATTAACATTAAGAGCTTTAATTGAGAAGGCTGGAGGATTGAAAGATAATGCGTTTTTAGAAAGAGGTTTGGTTTATAGAACATTTGATGATGTAAAAAAAGAGACATTTCCTTTTTCAACTAAAGACATAATTAATAAGCAAACAGATGTAATTTTAAAAAGAGAAGATAGAGTAATCATTTTTAATAAAGAAAGTTTAGAATCTAAGAAAACTTTAAGTATAGATGGAGCAGTAAATAATCCTCAAACTATTGATTTTGTTGATAAAATGAATATAGAGGACTTTATAGCTATCTCTGGTGGGTTTAAAGAAGGTGCAGATCCTGAAACTATAGATGTTTCACGTAGAACACCAAATGGAGGATTTCAAGTTATTAGTAAAAGTATTAATAAGTCAATTTCAAATGATTTAGTTATTGATAAAAACAACTCTGTTTTTTATTTAAAACCTTTTGATATAGTTTCTATTCGTTACAAAAAAGGGTTTACAATACAAAAAAATGTTAGCATTGAAGGTGAAGTAACACATCCTGGTAACTATTCTATTACGAACAAAAATGAACGTATTTCTGATTTGATATTAAGAGCTGGTGGTTTATCACCTCATGCATATATTAAAGGTGCAACTTTAGTGAGAAAAACAAATAAATCTGTTGATGAAAATCAAATTAAAAGATTTAATGAAGTTAATTCAAAAGACTCATTAAATATTAAGAAAGAAAATCGTCTTGAATTTAATATTGGTATTAGTTTAGAAGAAATATTAAAAAACAAAGGAAAAAAATCAAAGTATGATTTAATTTTAAACGAGGGAGATAAATTAATAATTCCAACTTTAAAACAAACTGTTCATGTAAAAGGAGAAGTTCTTGCAGAAGCTATTGTTCGATATGATAAAAATGCTTCATTGAATGATTATATTTCAAGTTCAGGTGGTTTTTCAGAAAATGCAATTAAAAGAAAAACGTATGTAATTTATGCTAACGGTGAAGTTAATACTACAAAAACTTTTTTATTTTTTAAAAATTACCCTAAAATTGAACCAGGGTCTATTGTTATTGTACCAAGAAAAATTGAAAAGAAAAGAGCTTCTACCCAAGAAATAATAGGGATTACAAGTGGTTTAGCTACTTTAGGAGTGTTAATAAGTACTTTAGTTAAATAAGTATAAGATGGCTGAAAATATAGAAAATACTTTAAAAACATCTAATGAAGATGATTCAATTGATATTATTGCATTGTTATTTAAGGTCTGGATCGCTAGAAATTTTATTTTAAAAATAATTATAACTTTTGGACTTATAGGCGTTATGGTAGCTTTAACTACTCCTAATCAATACGAGGCAACTTCTATGTTTACACCTAATTATAGTGCGAAATCATCAGGTAGTAGCGGTTTGAAAGGGTTAGCCTCTTTAGCAGGAATTAATATAGGTTCTATGACTGAAGGGACAAATGAAATCTCACCGATGTTGTATGGTAAAATTGTAGAGAGTGCTACCTTCAAGAAAGAATTATTATATGCGCCTTTAAAAAATTTAGGAGAGATAAAGTCATTGAGAGATTATTTTATAAAAGAATTATCCTCATCTGTTTTAAGCACGATAAAAGAGTATACGATCGGATTGCCTTCAAAAATTATTGGTTTATTTAAGGAGCAAAAAGAAAATTTAATTACTGAGTCCCTAGATGGCATTGTGTCAGTATCTGAGGAAGATTATGGATATTTTAAAATTATTGATGGAATTTTGACATTATCAATAAACGATAAAGATGGTTATATTGAGATATTTTCCAAAAGTAAAAATCCACAAATAGCTGCTCAAGTAGCTAAAAATGCAGAGTCAATTTTACAACGACAAATCATTGCTTTGAAAACGAAATCTAGCCAAGAACTCTTGCAATATCTTGAAGAACAGTATAATTTAAAAAAGCAATTATTAAATAATGCACAAGATAAGTTGTCTAATTTTGTAGATAGAAATCTAAATATTTCTAGAAGTTCTTTTTCTAACAAGCAAACTCGCTTAGAAACAGAACTGCAAACGGCAACGGCTGTTTTTCAAAATATCGTTACTCAGTTGGAGCAGGTGAAATTGCAAGTAGCTAAAGATACTCCAGTATTTTCAATTATTAAATCTGTGGTAATACCCAATAAAAAATCAGAACCCAAAAGAAGCTTATTAGTGATGATTTGGTTGTTTTTAGGTGTTGTGTTAAGTATTGGTTTTGTGTTTTCTAAAGAACCAATTAAAAAAGTGATTAAAGAAATTAAAGCCAAAAATTAATTGTAATAGTTTTTGTTATTAATTTTAAAAAAAAAGGTTTGTACTTTATATTAGTTTTTTTGTAATAATTAATGATGAGTGGAGATGACGAAATCGAGAAAAAATTAAATCTTTCGCTCTTGAAAATTATATCATTGTTAATCTAGTATTAAAAAATAAACCCTTGAGTTATATTATATGGGCAGAATTAAAAAAATTAATAAATTATTAAAATAATGTAAATGAAAAATATATTAAACATTGAATTTGGTTTTAACGCCATGAAAAAGTTAAATGAACACCCAAAAGTTAGGAAAAGCCATACAATCTTTTTTGTTGATATTTTTTTTAAAAATAGTTTTTTAATCAAAGAAATACTCATTAAAGAAAAAGATTTTTTATATTTTGTAGATTCTACAAATGAATTGACTACCACAGATGTTAATAATGTTTTAAAAACTATAAAAGAAACCAATAATAATTATGAAGTTGTTGTTGGTATAGGAGGAGGGACATCTTTAGATTTTGCTAAGGCAATTTCTAATTTGTTAACAAATAAAGGAACTGCTGAAGATTATCAGGGGTGGGATTTAGTTAAAACACCAGGTGTTTATAAGATTGGAATTCCAACATTAAGTGGTACTGGAGCTGAGTCTTCAAAAACTTGTGTAATGATTAATTTACAGAATGGACTAAAATTAGGAATGAATAGTAATCATACAGTGTATGATGAGTTAATATTAGATCCATCTCTTGCCAAAACTGTGCCTAAAGAACAATTCTTCTATACAGGAATGGATACTTATATTCATTGTATAGAATCTTTAAATGGAAGTCATAGACACCCGTTATCTGATGCTTATTCAAATCAAGCACTTGATCTTGCGAGACAAGTATTTCAGTCAGAAGATATGATGTCAGATAAGAATAGAGAAAAAATGATGGTAGCTTCATATTTTGGAGGTGTAGCTATTGCTAATAGTTTTGTTGGTGTTGTGCATCCTATTTCTGCAGGTTTAAGTGTTGTGCTTGGTATACATCATTGTGAAGCTAATTGTATTACGATGACAGCAATGGAAGAATTTTACCCAGCCGAATATAATGAGTTTATGAAATTAGTTGAAAAGAATCAAATTAAATTGAGACGCGGTTTGTGTCAAAATTTATCAAAAAAGCAATATGATGATTTATTTGACGCTTCTACTATGCACGAAATCCCTCTTAAAAATGCTTTAGGATTAGATTTTAAAAAAATTTTAACCAAAGAAAAAGTAATAGAATTATATAAAAAAATGTAATTATGAATTTCAAAGTCCCGTTTAGTGGTAGAGGTCACAAGTATACTGATGAAGAGGTTAAATTGGTTGCTAATGTTATGCAAACAGCAATTCCATTAACACAGGGTAAATATAGAGATGAATTTGAAGAAAAATTTGCTAAGTATCTAGGAGTTGATTACGCCTTTACCACCAACAATGCTACATCTGCGTTAGAGCTATCGGCTCAAATGTGTCAATTAAGTAAAGGGGATGAAGTTATATGTCCTTCACATACTTTTACGTCCTCAATGTACCCTTTTATAAAAAATGGCGGGCACCCAATTTGGGCAGATATAGACTCAGAAACCAAAGTTGTTTCTTTGGAGTCTATTAAAAAATGCGTTACAGCTAAAACTAAAGTTATAATTGCAGTTCATCTTTATGGGTATTGTATAAATGATATCGAGGCTATTGCTTCTTTTGCTAAAGAAAAAAATATACTTTTAGTTGAGGATGTTGCTCAAGCAATGGGGACTGAAATAAATAAGAAAAAAGCAGGTACATTTGGAGATTTTGGTATTTTTTCTCTCCACTCTCATAAAAATATAACAACATTAGGTGAAGGTGGTTTTTTGATTGTAAAGGATTTAAAATACGCAAATATTATTCCTATGTTAAGACATAACGGGCACACCACTTTTGATTATGTTAGAGATAAATATTGGATACCAGCTATGGGTAACCTAGATTTACCAGAACTGAATGGACTATATTTGATGCCAAACAATTATTGCTTAGGAGAAGTTGAATGTGCTTTGGGTTCTAAGCTTCTTGAAAGATTAGATGACCTGAATCAACAAAAAAGAGATAGAGCTATAAAGTTTATTGATTCATTATCTCATTTTGAATTGATAAAGTTCCATAGAGTTGAATCTATGCAACATAATCATCATCTACTTGTTGGAATTGTTGCCGATGGTAAAAGAGATCTATTTATTAATAAAATGGCCTATGAATATGGTATACAGTGTGTTGTTCAATACTATCCATTAAATAGGTATGACCTTTATGAAAAATTGGGATATGGAAATGCAAATTGCCCTAATGCAGATGCTTTTTATGATAATATGGTTTCTTTTCCTTTTCATATTTGGATGCCTGATGATGAATTTAATTATATGTTAGAAAAAACAAAGGCTGTACTATCTGATTTAAAATTATAAGAAAAGTTTAATGAAAGATATTTGTATTATTATTCCTGCTTTTAAGAAAAATGCTATAATTCCTGATCAATTAGTTAAAAACCTTGCTGGGGAAACCTTGATTCAAAGAGCTATAAGTTTATCTAAAGAAATTTTAGACGGAAAAGATATATATATTATAACAGATTCTCAAGAGATCTCATTAATAGCTGAAAGGAATAATGTAAATTTCAAATACGATTCTAAACTAAATGTTAACCCAACAGAGATTTTAAAAAACCTAGAATATATTTTTGACTTTTATTCAAAAAAATACAAATCTTTTTTTTTGTATAGAGCAAATGCACCTCTTTTAAATGCGAAAATTATTAATGATGCCATTAGTTATTTTAAGAAAAACAGTGAGATGACAATTGTTTCTGTAAAAAAAGAGGAACGCAGATTATTTAAAGCAGATAAAGGTGATTTAAACATGTTGTTTATAGACGGGAAGAATAGTTTTTTTGAAGAAGTTAACGCTTTTCAGATTTCAAAATTCGTCTTATTAAAAAACAAACAAGCTAAAATGCTCCCTTATATTTTACCATCAGATATTGCAATTGAAATAAATGGATATCAAAGTTGGTGGATTTGTGAAAAATTATTGAATAGGAAAAAGATAGTCTTTAATGTTATTGGTTCTTTAACTGTTGGAATGGGGCATATTTATAGGAGTTTATCATTAGCTCATGATATAACGAATCATGAAATTGTTTTTGTTTGTGATGATACTCATCAAATGGTTGTAGATAAAATTGCTTTAAAAGACTACAAGGTATTATCATGTCAGAAAGCAAAAATCACAGATTTTATTATTGGTCTTGAACCTGATTTAGTAATTAATGATACTTTAAATACTACGAAGAGTGATATTTTAAAATTGAAGACCAAAGGAATCAAAATTGTAAACTTTGAAGACCTTGGAAGTGGGTCTAAGCATTCAGATTATACAATTAATGAATTATATGATTTACCCATAATGAAAGGGACTAACTATTTATGGGGTCACGACTATTTTTTTCTGAGAGATGAATTTAAAGAGGCTAAGCCACATGATATAATCGATCCAGTTAAATCTGTTTTAATTAGTTTTGGAGGAACTGACCAAAATAATCTTTCAAAAATAATTTTAGATTTAATATTACCAGTTTGTGAAGAAAAGGATATTAAAATTTTTATCGTTTGCGGAGCAGGTTATATTTACAAAGAAGAATTATTACAACAAGTGTCTAACCAACAATATAGAAATATTGAATTAGTATTTGAATCAGGAGCTATTTCTAAAATTATGGAAAAAACCCAGATAGCAATTTCTTCAAACGGGAGAACTGTTTATGAACTAGCTGATATGAATATCCCTTCAATAATTATTTCTCAACATGAAAGAGAAACTACTCATAAATTTGCTTGTTTAGAGAATGGTTTTATTAATATGGGGATTTTTAAAAATGATATAACCAACAACGAGATAATATATAATTTCAAAAAACTTATAAATGATGAAAGTTTTAGAATTTTACTATTTCAAAATATTAAAAAATACAATTTTAGATTTAATAAATCCAAAGTGCTGAATACTATTTTGTCATTAATTGAAAAATAAAAAAAATAACACCCATGAAAATTCTTAATATATTCAAAATAAATCCGTATAAAAATGTTATCTGTCGACCATATGTCATTGCTGAAGCAGGTGTTAATCATGAAGGTTCAATGGAGATAGCTAAACAACTTATTGAAGAAGCCAAAGAAGGTGGGGCGGATGCAATAAAATTTCAAACTTACAAAGCAGAAACACTTGCTTCAAAAAATTCACCGTCATACTGGGATACAAGTAAAGAGCCAACAACTAGTCAATTTAAATTATTTAAAAAGCATGATAAGTTTTGGAAGAATGAGTTTGTAGAATTAAAAAAATATTGCGATAAAGTTGGTATAGAGTTTATGTCAACTCCTTTTGATATTGAATCTTCTATTTTTTTGAATGAATTAATGGATGTCTTTAAAATATCATCTTCTGATATTACTAATAAGCCATTTATTGATCACTTATGTGATTTTGGAAAGCCAATCATTCTATCAACAGGAGCAAGTCATTTGTATGAAATTCAACAAGCTGTAAGTTGGATTGAGGAAAAAGGAAATCCTTTAGCTTTACTGCACTGTGTTCTTAATTACCCAACTGAAGATGTAAATGCAAGCTTGGGAATGATAATAGGTTTAAAAGAAAAATTTCCAGATAAATTAATAGGCTATTCTGACCATACCTTACCTAAAGACATGAAAGTTTCAGAAATGGCTACTCTTTTAGGCGCGGTTATTATTGAAAAACATTTCACACATGATAAATCATTACCAGGAAATGATCATTATCACGCTATGGATAAAAGTGATTTAACCTTATTTAATAATAATTTAGATATAACATTTGAAATTTTAGGAGATTTTAATGTACATTCGACTAAAAGCCAAGAAACCTCAAGAAAAAATGCAAGAAGGAGTTTGGTAGCGAAACAATTAATTCCAAAAGGCAAAATTATAGAAAAAGACGACCTTACTTTTAAGCGTCCAGCATTTGGAGTTTCACCAAGTTTTATTTCTGATGTAATAGGTAAGAAAGCAATAGTATCTATTGATGAGGATGATATTTTACAATGGAGTTTTATTGAATAATAAATATGAAAACAGTAGGGATTATACAAGCAAGAATGGGGTCATCTCGTTTGCCTAATAAAATGTTGCTTATTTTACATGGATATTCTATAATTGAGTGGGTTATTAAAAGATCCATGAAATCTAGTCTCTTAGATGATGTTATTGTAGCTATACCTAATTCACAGGAGAATGATGTTTTGGAAATTGAAATATTAAGATTAGGAGCAAAAGTATTTAGAGGTGATGAAAATGATGTGCTTTCTAGATTTTATTTTGCTGCTAAAGAAAATGAAGCTGCACATGTTGTTAGGGTGTGTGGTGATAATCCTCTAATTGACGGCAAAGAAATAGATAATTTAATTAAATATTATTCTGAAAACTCTTGTGATTATGCTTACAATCACATTCCAAAAAACAATAATTATCCTGATGGCCTAGGGGCAGAAATCGTTTCATTTAAAACTTTGAAATATTTATACGAAACGACCAAGTTACCCAAGCATCGAGAACATGCCTTTAATTACATATGGGATAATACAAGTCTATATAGTATTAAGACCTTTAACCCGTTATGTAAAGAAATACAGCATCCAAAATTGAAATTAGATTTAGACACTTTAGATGATTTTAATTGGTTAAAAAAACTAGCTATTAAACCTGAAATGAGTACAAAACAAATAATTAATTCTGCTTTGAAAATTTCAAGAAATTTTAATACAAATTAATTATTTTAATGTTTAATTATTTTTTATTTACAAAATTATGTTATTAGTAACGACACCATTAGAGTCAACTTGGGGGGCAGATGAGGATATAATGTTTTTGGGTGAATGGTGTAAGTTATATAGTAGAAAAGAAATTTGGTCTAAAAGAAATTACGAAGTGCTTCCATATCATTGGGATGATAGAGTTAAATTAAAAAAAGACTTTTTCAATCTACAAAACTTCAATAAAAAAATCATCAAAGAATTAACACATATACTAAACGAGTTACATAATGTAAAAGAGAATGAGCATTATTGGGGGATTTTATTGGGTTATTGGGTAAATATTTTTACAGCGGTAATTTTTGACAGGTGGACAATGATTGATAAAGCTGTTGAATCAAATAAAATCACCAAATGTCATATATCGAATGTAGAAGAAAATAATCTAGCAGCGAATGAAACTTCTGATTTTATAGATTCAGTAATAAATGACTCTTGGAACCAAGCAATTTATACTATTATAATTAAATTAACTACAAATATACCTGTTGAAATAATTAAGAAAGACCAAATAAGTAAGTCTGAAACAAAAAATAAACAAAAAAAATCATATTTTAAGCAAGTATTATCTAAAGTTGTATTCAATAAATTTACATGTTTTTCTAAGAATAATGATGCTTTAATAATTAATAGCTATCTTCCAATTATTGAAGAATTGAAATTGCAATTAAGTCTTAGACAATTCCCTATTATAAGAAATTTTAAAAAAGTTAAAGCTGTTGAGGTAGATAATTCATTTAGAAATTGGGAACTGAAAGATCGTAAACCAAAAGATAATTTTCATGAAATTATTAAATATTTATTACCAAAACTCTTACCTAAAATATATTTAGAAAATTATAAAAACCTTGTATCTACAGTAAAAAAAACAAGTTTACCCAAATCGCCAAAGTTTATTTTTACAGCTAGTTCTCATTATGATAATTCTATTTTTTTAGAGTATGCCGCAAAAAGTAATAACTTAGGTTCAAAATTAATTTTAGCAGACCATGGCGGTTTTGGCTGTAATGCTTTTAATGGCGCTATCAGTTATCAACTTTCAGTTGCAGATGTTTCTTTATCTTGGGGATGGCAAGATAAAGACCATATAAATGTAAGACCTTTTGGGATTTTGAAAACAATTGGGAAAAATCAAACATGGGATAACAATGGTTTAGGTTTAATGGTTCTGGGCACTATGCCTAGGTATAGTTTTGATATTAGAGCGATGCCAATAGCAGGACAAATGAATGATTATTTTACAGATCAATTTGATTTTTATGGTTCTTTACCTGAATCAATTAAGAAAAAAATTCTAATACGTTTATACCAAGGAGATTTAGGATGGGATCAAAAAAAAAGATGGCAAGATAAATTTAGAAATGTTTTAATAGACTCTGGTAAACTATCAATCAATAATTTACTTAAAAAGTGTAGATTGTTTATTTCTACATACAATGCAACTACTTTTATGGAAACCCTTTCTCTAAATGTTCCGACGATAATGTTTTGGAATATAAATAATTGGGAAATTCATGATAGAGCTAAAAAATGTTTTAAAGAATTAGAAGAAGTAGGTATTTTTCATGCAACACCCCAAAGTGCTGCATTAAAGGTTACCGAAATATGGGATAATGTTCCTGGATGGTGGAACCAAGAAGAGACCCAAAAAGCACGTACAAATTTCTGTAATAATTTCGCAAAGGAAGTTAAAAATCCCATTAAAGAACTTACAAAAAAACTCATCACTACTAACAATGAGTAATATTAAATCGTCAACTCTTAAAAAACGCTATTTAACAAAGCTTTTGGCAAACCTGATGGGATTAGCTATAATGTTCGTTTCAACAGCTATCATTACAAGAAGTTTAGGTCCGAAAGCTTATGGAGATTTTAGTTTTTTAAATAATTTCTTTATCCAGTTAATACCTTTTTTTACATTTAGTACATCTATAGCTTTTTTTACTAAACTATCACAACGGAATAATGAATTTGGACTAGTAAGATTTTTCAGGATAATATCAATTATTGCTTTTATTTTATTATTTTTAATTATAGTTTTTTCACAAACATTTAAATTAAACAATTTTTTATGGCCAGAACAGAGTATATACTTAGTATATCTGGCTGCAATATTTGCAATTTTAACATGGATTGTAAGCTCTTTAACTCAGATTTCAGATGCACTTGGTATTACAGTTTCTACAGAAATTGCTAAAATAATACAAAGAATTATAGGATTGTTTTTAATTAGTTTTCTTTATTATTTACATTTAATTGACATATTTAATTTCTATTACTATAATTATTTTATATTATTATTATTAATTATAGCCTTTGTGTATCTAATTAATCGCCCCGATTTTAATTTTACTTCAGGTTGGTGTATGGGTAAAAAGGAATTTAAGAAATATTATAATGAATTTTATATTTACAGCAAACCATTGTTTTTTTATTCTCTAATTGGACTAATAGTTGGTTTATTTGATAGATGGTTATTACAAAAATTTGGGGGAAGTATTCAGCAAGGATTTTTTGAGCTTTCATTAAAAATAGGCGCAGTTTGCTTTATATTTACAAATGCCTCCTCACAACTAATAACAAGAGAGTTTTCAATTGCTTTTGGTGAGAATGATCTTAAAGAGATGAAGAGGTTGTTTAGAAGGTATATTCCTCTGTTATTTAGTATTGCTTCATTTTTAAGTTGTTTTATTGCTGTAAATGCAAGTACAGTAACTAATATTTTTGGAGGAAGTCAGTTTGCAAGCGCCACAGTTCCTATCGCAATTATGGCATTTTATCCAATTCATCAAACATATGGCCAATTGAGTGGTGCTGTTTTTTACGCTAGTGGTGACACAAAACTATATAGCAAAATTGGATTAATATTTATGTTTGTTGGTCTTCCTATTAGTTATTTTGTAATAGCTCCTGTTAATTTCTTAGGGTTAAATGCTGGTGCTATAGGTCTGGCTATTAAATTTGTTGTTCTCCAGTTTATTGCTGTAAATGTTCAATTGTATTTTAATTCAAAATTACTTAAGCTTAATTTTATTAAATACTTGTTCCACCAATTAGTAATTATAACTTATTTAATTCTATTATCATTATTATCCAAAATATTATTAATTAAATTGATTTCTTATGAAGTAGATGGTATAATTGGGTTTTTATGTTCTGGAGTTGTATATTCAACTATGGTAGCTATGAGTGTTTATTTTTTTCCAATACTTTTTGGTTTAAATAAAACAGATATATTTAATGGAGTAAATTGTATAAAAGCATATATTTACAGTTTTAAAAAAAAAAATAAAAAACAAGTTTAAAATGAAAGATATTAGTATAGGTTCTTGGATTACACTAAACCATTTTTCAATAGTAGAGATAATGGCAGACGCTGGTTTTGATTGGCTTTGCGTCGATATGGAGCATTCCGTAACTGATTATTTTGAAGCACAACAATTAATCGCGACTATTCAATCAAAAGGTATTAAAGCCTACGTCAGAGTTGGTGGAAATAACACTCGTATAATTAAACGTGTGCTCGATGCTGGAGCTGATGGCATTATTGTGCCTATGGTTAACTCTAAAGAAGAGGCTATAAAGGCAATAAATGCACTAAAATACCCGCCTAAAGGTAAAAGAGGTGTGGGTCTGGCAAGAGCTCAAAAATATGGTTTTGGCTTTGAAGATTATAAAGATAATGAAGCAGACGATATTAAATTAATAGTTCAAATTGAACATGTAGATGCAGTTAATAATTTAGAAGAAATACTTTCTCTTGATGCTATTGATGGAACTTTTATTGGACCTTTTGACTTATCCGGTTCTATGGGTAAACCTGGAAAGTATGATGATGATGATGTAAAAGAAGTATTACAGCGTTATGAAGATATCGTTAAAAAATATAATAAGCTTATTGGTTTTCATGTCATTCAACCCGACTATCAATTGGTATTAGATAAAATTGAAAAAGGCTATAATTTTATAGCTTTTAGTTTAGATACCCTGTTTTTAGGAACTATAGCTAGAAATCAAGTATTAAAATATAGAAATTCATTAAAATAGTTAGTAAATAATAGATTTCTTACAATAAACATTTATGAAAATTATTTTTCAAATATATTTGTCTTTTTTTCGAAATATTCCTACTGATTTAGGCGTTAAGTTACGTTTTTATGCATATAAACCTTTTTTTAAAAATGTTTCTGGGAAATTTAATATTGCTGTTGGAGTTACAATTTTAGGATTCAATAACATAGAATTGGGCAAAAATGTTAGCATAATGAAAAATAGTTATCTTTATGCAAATGATAATGGAAGTTTAATTATAGGCGATAATTTTTCAATGAATACAAACTCTCAACTTGGAGCTGCTTCTGGAGAAATTATTATTGGGTCTAATTGTTTAATTGGACCAAATTGTGTAATAAGATCTGCTAATCACAATTTCAGTGATATTTTGGCTCCAATAAATACACAAGGACACAAGAGAGGTAAAATAATTTTAGAAAATAATGTATGGATAGGGGCTAATTGTGTAGTTACACCTAATGTGACTATAGGAGAAGGTTCTGTGCTTGCTGCTGGGGCAGTTGCTTTAAAAGATATAATAAAGTTTTCAGTATCGGGAGGTGTACCTGCAAGAGTTATTAGTAAAAGAGTTTAAAAGTCTCAAAATAAAATTTAATTAATCTGAATAATATGTACCATGAAATTGAAATTAAGTAATCTATGAATATAATCGGTATTATACCCGCACGAATGGCTTCTAGTCGTTTTCCAAATAAACCAATGGCAACAATTTTAGGAATGCCCATGATTGGGCATTGTTACAAAAGAAGTAAAATGAGTAGTTTATTGAGTGAAGTTTATGTAGCTACTTGCGATAAAGAAATATATGATTATGTTAATAGTATAGGAGGTAAAGCGGTGATGACTGCAAATACACATGAGCGTGCCTCAGATCGAACAGCAGAAGCGCTATTAAAAATAGAAAAATCAATTGGAAAGAAGGTAGATATTGTTGTGATGCTGCAAGGTGATGAGCCTATGATTACTCCAGAAATGATAGAAGGAGCAGTTCAGCCATTAATGCATAATAAAAATATAAAAATATCTAACTTATACGCTAAAATCAATACAGTTGCCGAATTTGAAGATCCTAACGAAGTTAAAGTCGTGGTTGATAAAGAGGAATATGCCATTTACTTTTCTAGAGAAGCTATTCCTTCTCGGAAAAAAGGGGTGTTAGATGTGCCAATGTATAAACAAGTTTGTATTATCCCTTTTGAAAGAGACTTTCTATTAGAGTATAATGACATGGAACAAACCCCATTAGAAATTATTGAGTCTGTAGATATGATGCGAATCCTTGAAAACGGGATGAAAGTTAAAATGATATTTACAGAAAAACAGTCTTATGCTGTTGATACACAAGAAGATTTAGATAATGTTATAGAAAAAATGAAATCTGACAACCTAATTAGTAAATATTTATAAAATGAAGATACTTTTAACCTCTACATCTTTTATTGATACACCTGGTAAACATCAAGATAGATTATATAATGCAGGATTAGAAATCGATACCTTAAGGGGCCCAGTAAAAGAAGCTGTTTTGCTGCCAATTATATCAAAATATGATGGAATTGTTTGTGGGGATGATGAGATTACAAGACAAGTAATAAAAAAGGGTGTTGAAGGGAAGCTTAAAGTTATTTCAAAATATGGTATTGGATTAGATAAAATAGATTTGGAAGCCGCAAAAGAATTAAATATTCCTGTTGCTAATTGCCCTGGTGTAAACCAAGTTGCTGTTGCTGAACATATTATTGCGATGCTATTTTCATATTATAAAAATATTCATTTAGAATATAATATTACAAAAAAAGGTGGTTGGCAAAGACTCATAGGCCATGAAGTTTCTGGAAAAAGAATAGGCATTGTTGGACTGGGTAGAATAGGTAAAGAATTAGCTAAACGGATGCAAGCATTAGGTCTTGATGTTTTAGTATATGACCCTTACCTTGATGAAGAATATGTAAAGAAAAATCGAATTAGATCAGTAGATAGTATAGAAGAATTAGTTTTAGATGTAGATATTTTAGCACTAACTTTACCTTTAACTGACCAAACGAAAGGTATTGTAAACAGTGCACTTTTGTCTAAAGCGAATAGAAATGTGGTTTTGGTAAATACATCTCGAGCGTTAATTGTTGATCAAAATTCTTTGATAGATTCATTGAGAAATGGGAAAATAAAAGCTTTTCTTACAGATGTATTAGAAGAAGAGCCAATGATAGAAAACCATCCGCTATTGCAGTTTAACAATGTTATGATAACGCCTCATATTGGCTCTCGCACTTATGAAAGTGTCCAACGTCAGGGTATGATGGCCGCAGAAAATTTATTTAAAGAATTAAAGATTGATTGATTATGAAGGGTAAAGTAGTAGTATTTGGAGGCTCAGGTTTTTTAGGAAGTCATGTAGCAGATTTATTGAGCGATGAAGGGTATTCTGTAAAAATTTTTGATTTAAATATATCAAAATATTTAAAGAGTAATCAAGAAATGATTATTGGTGATATTTCGAGCCGTGATCAAATTAAAAAAGCAGTAAAAGGAGCTAAGTTTGTTTATCATTTTGCAGCCATTGCAGATATTAAAGAAGCCCAAGAAAATCCTGTAGAAGCTGTTGAAGTTAATATATTGAGTACAACGTATATTTTAGATGCCTGTAGAGAATTTGAAGTAGAGCGTTTTGTTTATGGAAGTACTATTTATGTTTATAGCGAGCACGGTTCTTTTTATAGAAGTACAAAACAAGCTTCGGAATTAATTATTGAAAATTATCAAAAAATATACAATCTTAATTTTACAATTTTAAGATATGGCTCATTATATGGTCCAAGAGCCAATCATTTTAACTTTATAAATAGAATAATTATACAAGCTATAAAGGATAAAAAGATTGTAAGGGAAGGTAATGGGCAAGAGTTGAGAGAATATATTCATATTAAGGATGCCGCCAGAGCAAGTGTTGAAATACTTTCTAACAATTTTATTAATGCCAATATAATGATTACTGGCACTAAGTCAATGAGAATTCGTGATGTGTTAGAAATGATTAAAGAAATGTTTAATGATAGAATTGAGGTTGAGTATACTAATAATGTTTTAGAAGCACATTATAATATCACACCTTATACATTTAAACCTAAGGTAGCTAAAAAATACCAGTTAAACTATTACCATGATTTAGGACAAGGTGTTTTAGATCAGATTTATTACAACTACGAGAGACTCCTGGCTAAAGGTGAAATTGAAGAAGAAAATTTTCTTACTAAAGAATAAACACTATTAATTATTATATAAACTATACGATGACATTATTTTTATCTTATTTTATAAATGAGCAAACACCTATCTATGGAGGAGAAAAAGCTGTTTTTGTAGAAAAAAGAAGTGAAATTTCTAAAGGAGCAAGTTCTAATACCAAATATTTAAAATTACCAAACCATTCCGGAACACATATAGATTTCCCTAATCACTTTTCTGATGAAGGAAAAATTATAAATGATTATCCAGCTTCTTTTTGGCAATTTAAAAAAGTCTATGTTATTTTATACACGGCAAAAAGCGATGAAATAATAGATGAAAAATTAATTAAAAATAATGATATTCCTGTAGATACAGAATTTCTTATTATAAACACAAAGTTTGGTAGGTATAGAGAAGAAAAGATTTATTGGAATAACAATCCAGGGCTTTCACCTAGTTTTGCAACACAATTAAAAATAAGATGTCCCAACATAAAAGCTATTGGATTCGATTTTATTTCTCTTACAAGTTATCAAAATAGATTATTAGGTCGAGTAGCACACAAATCGTTTCTTTTAGCTAATGATATTCTATTAATCGAAGATATGAAGCTTGACCAGATAAACGGTAAAGTAATAAAATCAGTAACGGCACTTCCTCTTTTAATAGACAAAGTTGATGGTTGTCCAATCAGTATAATTGCAGAATATGAATAAAATAAAAGCGATAATATTTGATTATGATGGAGTAATCGCAGAATCGGTTAATGTTAAGACTGAAGCTTTTGCAGAATTATATAAGCCTTATGGAAATGATATCGTCCAAAAGGTGATAGTACATCATGAAGCAAATGGTGGTGTTTCTAGATTTGAAAAATTTAAAATTTATCATAAAAATTACTTGGGAGAAGATATTGATCAACTTCAAGTAGATAAGCTTGCTAAACAATTTTCAATTCTTGTACTACAAAAAGTGATTGATTCACCATATGTAGTGGGTGTTTATGATTTTATAACTTCTAACTATCAGAAATACGATTTTCATATTTCTACAGGTACACCAAGTGATGAAATTGAAGTAATTCTTAATAGAAAATCCATAAGAAAGTATTTTAAAGAAGTGTATGGATCTCCAGAAAAAAAAGATTTGCATGTAAAAAAAATCATTAAAGCATATGGTTATAGCAATAGAGAAGTAGTATTTATTGGAGATGCGTTAACAGATAGAGATGCAGCTAGAAATAATAATATCTCATTTATAGGGAGGTATACAACTACAGAGGAAATAAAAAAAGAAAAATTATTGATTAAAGATTTTTCAGAAATTGATAATATCATATAAAAACTTGAATTAATGAAAGAATCAGAAATAAGACCCAAAAAATTATTCGAAGAATATCTTTATCTTTCAAAAAAAGATGCAGAATCCTTTGATAATAAAAGTTTTGAATCTATTAATTGTGTTTCATGTGATTCACCATTAGCAAAATTAAAATATAAAAAAGATGGATTTAAATACAATATTTGTGAAAGTTGTGGGACTCTTTTTTGTAATCCAAGACCTTCTCTTGAAACACTAAACACTTTTTACAAAAATAGTGCTTCTGCAAAATTTTGGTTCGAAGAGTTTTTACCTAAAGTAGAAGAAAGTAGAAGGGAAAAGATATTTAAGAAAAAAGCCATTCAATTATTTGAATTGATTGATGAGAAAAAAATAAATATTTCAAATTTATGTGATGTAGGTGCTGGCTCAGGAATATTTATTGAAGAGATGAAAAAAATAAAAAATGATATTTCTTATTTTGCAATTGAGCCAGGTGAAGTTTCGTCAAAAATAATTGCTAGCAAAGGGTTTTCAGTTCTTCAAAAAAGTGTGGAATATTCAAAAGAATGGTCTAATAAATTTGATTTTGTAGTTAGTCTTGAAGTTTTAGAGCATGTAAATAAGCCTATTACTTTTGTTGAATCTATTAATAGTTTATTAAAAAAAGATGGATATTGTTTAATTACAACACTAGGGTATGAAGGTTTTGATATACTAACTTTGGAGGAAGACTCAAATAGTATTTCTCCACCACATCATTTAAATTTTTTAAGTATAAAAGGATTTGAGCTCTTGTTTAAAAGAGCTGGATTTAGTGAGGTTCATGTGATGACACCTGGTGTATTAGACGTAGATATAGTTTTAAATAGCGGTAAAAGCACAGAGTTTCTAAGAATTTTAAAATTAAGAGGTGATTCAGTTATAAAAGAGTTTCAAGAATTTTTAATAAAAAACAAATTAAGTTCTCATGTTTGGGTACTTGCTAAAAAATAATTTATAAAGTTAAAACGTTAAAATGATTGATGATTATGGTCTTTTTTTTGGTGTAGGAAAAGCACAATTAAACAATGAATTTAGAATAGTTTCTTATGATGACAAATTTTTAGAAAAGGAATTTGAGTATTTGATTTTTACAGATTCCAAGGGGAGTGGGGAAGAGAACTATTTTACCTGGACTGATCAATTCATCGATAGATTAAAAATTAATAAAATTTCTTTTTTATTAATTACTAGACCTAAAGAAATGACTATCTTTTTTTCTTTAATAAATTTTTTAAACAATAATGATTTAAAGTTTAAGAATTTAATTACGAATATTGGGTTTGTAGATACAACACCGAAAAAAAAAGAATTTATAGATGATATTTTTCATCAAAATCCATTCAAAAATAAATTAATAGAAATTCCTTTATGTAATTATTTATTAAATTCAGGAAAAGTAACCACTCTATATTCTGTCAACTATGATTCTGTAATCTGTGATATTGTAGAAATTTTAACTGAAAGTTTTGAGAAAATACACCTTATTGGTACTTTTGAGTTTTCTAAATATATTAAAATTGATAGAAAAAGACCAATTGAATTCTATGAACAACTGAAGCAATCTAACGAATTTTTGCGAAAGATTCAATCTAAAAGTATAAACATTAATTATATAGATGTCAACCGTTATTTAGCTAAAGAAGATGAGAGTGATATATCATATGACGCTGTACATTTTACTCAAGAAGGTCATAATATAGTAATGTCGATTTGTATGAACGAAATACAATTATCATGCTAGATTTTAATAATATGTCTGCTAGTCAACTTAAAGTTTTCAATAGTATTCCGTCTGAAATACACTATGATTTTAATAAGTTAACAGAGAGGATTTTGACATCTACTCCTAGTAATATTGCAGATCTCGTGAGTATTGCTGTTAGCAGACACCCATACCAATCTCCTTTTTTTGATATTTGTATTAAATTGGAAATGGTAAGGCGATATCTAAGTGAGAGTAATGGTATCAAAAAAGTCATAACAAATGACATAGAATTTTATAAAATATTGAGTCAATCCGATCTTGATTTTAAGATACAATTAGATAAGATAAAAAATGTTGAATATTTTTCTGGCCCTATTCTTAAGGTTATTAGAAAGATAGCACAGATTTTATTTATCACAATTAATGAAACACTATCAAAAGACAAATCAAGAAAAATAAAGTTACAATCTTCAAAATCTATCATACTTATAGATACATTTATGCTTCAAAATAGTATAAACGATAAAATCTATGTAGATAGGTATTATAATGGATTGTTTACTTATCTAGATAAAGATTTAAAGAGAAATATTTTCTTTCTTCCTCATATTATTGCGAATTATTCTAGAAAAGATTTAAAGAAAATTTATTCTAATACTAATGAAAATATAGTTTTTAAACACGATTTTTTAAAGTTGGTTGATTATTTCAAAGCTTTTATTTTACTATTCAAGCATAGAGTTAGCAGCAATTCAGTATTTTATTTCAAAAATATTAATATCACAAACTATGTTAAGAAGAATATTAAAAGCGAAAAATTTAATAGATCATCTTTTGAAGCTTTGTTGAATTACTTCTTTATTAAACGTCTCAAACAAAACAAAATTAAATTAAATTTAGTTATTGATTGGAATGAAAATCAACCTATAGACAAAGGATTAATAAAAGGAGTCCATGATTTTTTCCCAAAAATAAGAGTAAAAGGGTATAGGGCATTTATAATTTCAACCGATTATAACTTATACTTAATGCCAACACAACTCGAAGTAGATAATAAAGTAATTCCAGATGAAATAATTGTAATAGGGAATGGTTTAGTTGATCAAGTTAGAAGTTTTTGTAGCGGAATTAAAGTTTCTGTTGGCCCAGGATTTAGATTTATGGATATTAATAAACCAATAGGATTTTTAAAAAATAAAAAATCTATTTTAGTAGCTCTTCCGATTGGTTTTGAAGATAGTATAAATATTATAAGAACATTAGATGAAGTTGGTAAGTGTAAAAAATTCACTAAGTACAATATTATAATAAGACCACACCCAACAATTTCAATTGAAAGACTAAAAGTAAGAGTCAAAGATATTTGGAAAATAAATTATTCTTGGGCAAAGGGAGAATTTAGAGATAATGTATTGGATTCATTTTTATTTATTAGCAATACTTCTTCTTCTATAGTTGAAGCATTAGCTTACGGTGTTCCTGCAATTATCGTCGGATCAAAAACTTCAATAACCCAAAACCCTATACCAAAAATCATTGATAAAAGATTGTGGCGAATAGTTTATACAGCAGAAGAGTTAGCTATAGAAATAGATTATTTCATTAATTTAGATGATGTGGAAAAACAAATTATTAATGAATTAGGTGCAAAAGTCAAAAATATTTTTTTTGATCAGGTAACCAAAAAAGGAGTAAAAGAATTATTAAATATTTAAAATTACTGATAAAATGGATGTAGTAATATTATGCGGGGGTAAAGGCACTCGATTAAGTGAAGAAACAATGTTAAAACCGAAACCTATGGTAGAAATAGGCGGTAAACCAATTTTATGGCATATCATGAAATATTATAGTTCTTTTGGGTTTAATAGATTTATTTTAGCACTAGGTTATAAATCAGAATATATAAAGGAATATTTTTATAATTATAAAGTTACTAATAGTGACTTTACAATTAATTTAAAACCAGATAGTCCAGCTGTCTTTCATAATTCTGGAAAAGAAAGTGATTGGGAAATTACGTTTATTGATACAGGCTTAGATACCTTAAAAGGTGCAAGAATAAAACGAATTCAAAAGCATCTTAAAACGGATAACTTTCATTTGACATATGGAGATGGACTTAGTAATGTTGACCTTAAAAGCTTAGTTGAATTTCATAAGAATCATGGTAAACTGGCAACAGTAACTGCAGTGAGGCCTCCTTCTCGTTTTGGTGAAATGATTTTGAACAGTGATGATGTTGATGTATTTGATGAAAAGTCACAGATGCATACTGGATTCATTAATGGTGGTTTCTTCATACTGAATGCTGAAGTAATGGATTATTTATCTGAAGATGAAGATTGTGATTTTGAATTTGGACCTTTGCAGGAAATAGTTAATAATAAAGGGTTGAAAGCATTTAAGCACCATGATTTTTGGCAGTGCATGGATAATGTAAGAGAAAGAAATTTTTTAAATAAATTAGTAGAAACGGGAAAAGCTCCCTGGATAAATTGGAAATAATGTTTAAAAATTCATTTAATAATAAAAAAGTCTTGATTACTGGAAATACAGGTTTTAAAGGCTCATGGTTAAGTGCCTGGTTACTTGGACTAGGTGCGGATGTTTATGGGCTATCAAAGGATATTCCAACAAGCCCCTCAATGTATGAAGTTTTATGTCTTGAAGATAAAATCACACATTTTACTGAAGATGTAACTGATTTGAAAGCTGTTAAGACTATTATTGATAAAGTAAAACCAGATTTTTTGTTTCACATGGCTGCTCAACCAATAGTTGTTACTTCATATAAGGAGCCTGTTGATACAATTTTATCAAACGTTATGGGAACAACCAATGTTTTAGAGGCCTTAAGAGTCTTAAACAATAAATGTACTGCTGTAATAATTACAAGTGATAAATGCTATGATAATGTTGAATGGGTTTGGGGTTATAAAGAGACAGATGCAGTTGGTGGGAAAGATATTTATAGTGGCTCTAAAGGGGCTGCTGAGATAATTTTTAAATCCTATTATCATTCTTACTTTAAGGATAGTGAGAAATCAAAAGTGAGGGTAGTAACAGTAAGAGCTGGAAATGTCATTGGTGGTGGTGATTGGGCTGATTATCGAATTGTACCAGATTGTATGAAAGCGTGGGTTGATGGTGATAGTGTGGAGATAAGAAGCCCTAAGGCGACTCGACCATGGCAACACGTGCTAGAACCTTTAAGTGGTTACTTGCATATTGCAATGGAATTAGATAGGAATATTGAGTTTAATGGTGAAAGTTTTAACTTTGGACCAGATGCGGAGTATTCTAAATCAGTCAAAAATCTTCTAGATGATTTAAGTAAGTATTGGGATTTGAGTCAAGAACCGTCATATCTTTCGTCTGTTACTTCTGATTTTCACGAGGCAGGCCTGCTTAAGTTAAATTGTGATAAGGCTCTATTTTATATAAAATGGCTCCCTAGTTTAGATTATGATAAACTTATTGAATTTACTAGTACATGGTATTATAATTATTATAACTCTAATATTAATATGTTGGATTTTACATTAGCTCAGATAAAAGAATATGAAGGAATTGCTTTGTCAAAAGATATAGTATGGACAAATTAAAGTTAATTTCAGGTGTTAAATTAACACCTTTAGATATAATTTCTCAACCAATGGGAGATGTGTTTCATGGTATTAAAAAATCGGATGATGGTTATAATGGGTTTGAAGAAGCTTATTTTTCTACAATTTATTTTGGGGTAATTAAACCATGGAAAAAGCATATAAAGATGACTTTAAATATAATCGTTCCTATTGGGGAAATTAGATTTGTTTTATATGATGATAGAGAAGGTAGTGCCACAAACGGAAAATTTATGGATATTAATTTATCTATTAATAATTATTGTCGTTTAACTGTTCCTCCTAATATTTGGATGGCATTTGAAGGAATAAGTGAAAAGACTAATCTTTTGATGAATATTTCAAATCTTGAACATGATCCAAACGAAGTAGTTAGGGAAAAAATTAATAAGTATGATTATAATTGGTAAAATAACAGAATGAAGATACTAATAATTGGAGCTTCAGGTTATGTTGGAGGCAGGCTGTCATATTTATTAGCTAAAGATGGTAATGAAATAACTGCTTTATGCCATCGAAATAAACCTGATGATGCTGATTGGAATTCAAAAATGGCAAAAGTACTAATTGCCGATATTACATCTGAATCACAAGTAAGTGATATTACAAATATTGAATATGATATTGCAATTCATCTTGTATCATTAGATCATAATGATTCTAAAAAATCTCCTAGTTATGTTAATTCCATAAATGTATTACCTGTTTGGAATTTACTTGAATCATTTAAAGTAAAAAAAACCTTAAAGAAATTTATTTATTTTTCTACAGTTCACGTGTATGGGGATTTACCAGAGGGCTCTGTTGATGAATCTTATGCTCCTTCACCTAATACTCCATATGGGTTAACTCACTTTATGTCTGAGAGTATTTGTAATATGTTTAATAATTCATCAGAAATACAATGTGTAAACATTAGAATGACAAATAGTTATGGAAGCCCTTACTTCAAAGATAACAGTTGCTGGTGGCTGGTTGTAAACGATTTATGTAAGAGCGCATATGTGGATAAAAAAATAGTTTTACAATCAGATGGAAGTGCATTACGTGATTTTGTTCATTATAATGATATATTTCAAGCAATTAATGCAATTATTAGTATTTCGATTTGCAACGATAATACCTTTCACCTTTCATCTGGACAAACGATAACAATTTTTAATTTAGCTGAAAAAGTAAAGGAAGTATATAAAAAGAGATATGGGTCAGATATTCCAATAATTCTTCCCGAAAATACTAGAAACAGTAAGGGACTTAAATACTATACTATTAATAATAAAAAGCTTAATAATATAGGGTTTGAGATATCAATAACTATTGAAGAAGGAATTAATGAATTATTTACCTATATAGAGAAAAATGCCAAATAAAGAAAAAACACCATTTGTTTCAGTTGTTTTAACTACGTATAATAGAAAAGAATTACTTAAAGAAACAATAGATTCAATATTAGATCAAACTTTTGTCGATTTTGAGTTAATAGTTATTGATAATTATTCTAACTATGATTTTATTGAGTACATGAAATCATTTAATGATGACAGAATTAGATTTTACCAAAATCAAAATGAAGGGGTAATAGCTGTAAATAGAAATTATGCTATAAAAAAAGCAAAAGGAGAATATATTGCTTTTTGTGATGATGATGATATCTGGGATAAGGAAAAAGTTAAATTACAAGTTGCACAAATATTAAAGAAACCAGACACTATTTTAGTATCAACAAATTTTTCATTAATTAATGACAAGTCATCAAAACTAAAGACTAGTTTAAGTAAAAAAATCAAATATTTAATTATTTCAAAATTTAAAAACCCAAAATTTAGTCTTTCTTATATGAATTATATCATATTTTCATCTGTTTTAATTAAAAAACAAAATATCTTGTTTTCTGAAAATGTTGAATTAATAGGTACTGAAGATTTTGAATTCAATTTGAGGTTATCTTTTTTAAAAGGAAATTTTAGTTTTATTAATAAAGAACTTGTAAAATATAGAATTCATTCAAATGCTAATTCTTACAAAGGTAGAATTGAATTTGTTTCAAGGTTTATAGAAGTCATTGAAAAAAATAAATTAAATTTAACTTTAACTCAAAAATACTTTTTCATATTTAGAAAAAAAATCTTTAAATTTCTAAAATATTAAACTTAACACAGAGGGTATTAATTAATGATCTTAAGTTGTTAATCAAATTTAGATAACTCATTTTTTTTATTTTCAAAGGTTATTTATTTTGATTGATATTTTAATTATTTTTGGCACTGGGTATTGTTTTTTTTAAAACAAAAGCAGAACTTTATTCATTAAATTTCTCAACTCTATCATTAATTATTTTAATTAAAAATTAAAATTTAATGTTGTAAAGAAATTAAATCAAATATATTTAAAGAATCGTCATGTTGTACAATAAAAAAAATAATTTATTTTGATTAGTATTAATAAAGTTATCAATTTTTTAATATATTTTTTAATTATTTTTGGAGCAGGATTTAGGTATTTAAGAATTATACCAGGTTTGAATTCATTAAATTTTATCCCTTATATAATAATGTTAATAATTATATTATTAATTTTAAAAGATATAATAAGTAAAAGGTTTATTTCGAGTTTATTTAAAGAATTTTTATACTCTATTTATTTAATTACTATAGTTGGGATATTAAATTCACTAATTTTTGGTTTTTTATCTCAAGCACAATTTTTCTCAGATCTTGTTTTACCATTTTTTATTGTTTATTATGTTGGGGTAAATGGTGAGTTTATAAAAAAACGCTTAAATAATATTTTTAGTTTATTTTTGGTAATTTCTTTAACGTTAACAAGTATTGAGTTTTATTCAACTAATTTTTTAAATATTAATTTTTTTGATTTTTCTAATTATTGGAATTCTGTTAATCAAACTAGTTTTCATTCAAGTGTAACTAATTATTTGTTTTTGGGTCCGCGAATTAGACCATGGGGTATTTTGGCTATGCCACAAGCAAGTGGAAGTGTTTTCGCTTTTTTGGCTATTTATTTTTTAATAATAATAAAAGATAAGAAGATTAATATTTTATATTTTATATTTTCTCTTAGTGGAATTTATATATCTGGGTCTAGAACTGCTTTATTTTCATTAATTTTTGGAATAATTTTAATTCTAAAATTTAACAGATACCTTAATCCTATCAAGAATAAAAATAAATCCATATTATCAGTTATAGTTATAATTGGGACTTTAATTGGAATATTTTATTCTCTTTTAGTTCAAGATTTTGGAAATAGCCAATCTCATTTTATAGATGATTTTGTTAATAAAGTATTTTTATATTATTTAGATATAAATAATATACTTTATGTTTTATTTGGTGTAGCAGACAACCCTAATATTCGATTTTCAGAATTTGGTTTAATTAATAACTTAATGAGGATAGGTTTAGTGTGTACTTTTTTAATGATAGTATTCTTTGTCAAATTAATAAATAGATATTATATAACATCTAATAGTTTTCATCACAAAAAAGAAAGTATTGTTGTTTTTATAATTATGATTACTTTCTTGTTTTCAGGATTACATTATAATACAATCAGATATCCATCTAATTTGCTAATTTCTTTATGTTTAGGGATTATAATTAATAACATAAGAACTCCTTATTTAGAACCTAATAATAATAATAATAATAATAATAATAATAATAATAATAATATTAAATCATGAAAAATATTTATATTATTAGAAGCAACACTTAATTAGTAAACATTAATTTTTAAAAAAAAAGGACTAAAAAAAAATTATGTCAAACAAACTTAAAACCTGTTTTTTAATTTCAGTTTATATTAATGATAATCTGGAAGATTTTAAAAAAGCAATAGATTCTTGTATTAATCAAACTGTTTTAGCTAACAGAATAATAATAGTGTTTGATGGTGCTGTTAAAGAAAGTATATCTAATTATTGTAACAATATTAAAAGTATAATAAATATTGAAATAGTTAAATGTACCAATAATGTTGGATTAGGTGCAGCTTTAAATAAGGGCTTTAAATATGTAAAAGAAGATATCGTTATAAGAATGGATAGTGATGACATCTCAAGAAGTAATAGAGTAGAAAAAATTATTGATTTTTTTTATAAAAACCCAAATATTGGTGTTGTAGGATCTTATATTAGTGAATTTAATGAATCAATAGGCGATATGTCTAACATAAGAGAAGTTCCTTTAGATTCTACATCTATTCTCAATCAGTTAAAATTCTCTTGTCCATTTAATCATGTCTCAGTTGCCTTTAAATTTAATTTTTTACCAAGTAATCCATATGAAATTAATTATTACAGACTAGAAGATTATCCAACATGGTATAAGTTACTAGTCAAACATGGATTAAAATCTGCTAATATTGATGAGGTATTAGTTGATGTTAAATTGGGGAAAGATTTTTTTAATAAAAGGAAAGGATTAAAACTATATAAATCATGGTTTAGAGTTTATTCAGTGATGTATAATGATAATTATATTAATTTTTTAATTCTTTTAAGGAATAATATTATTAGATTTATTCAATTCAATTTATTGCCAAAAAAAATATTAATGTTAATGTATAATTTATACAGAAAATAATTATAATGGGTTCTTTTTGATTTATTGATTAAGATTAAATCTTAGAGAACTATATATAATGCCTGAGTAAGGATATAATATAATTTATTATGAAAAATAAAACAATACTTTTAGGCCTCAATGAACTTAATTTTGATTATATAAAGTTCTATATTGATCAAGGTCTTTTACCAAATTTTAAGAAGGTTTTTGACATTCAAACCCCGATTGAAACAACTTCTGAAAATCACTATAAATTTCTTGAGCCTTGGATTCAATGGGCATCCGTTCATACTGGAAAAACTTATGAAGAGCACAAAATTTTTCGTCTAGGTGATATTGTTGACCGCCCTGAATTGGTACAAATATTTGAAGAGTTAGAGAACGAAGGTCTTTTAATCGGAGCCGTGTCACCTTTTAATGCGGATAATAGATTAAGAAACCCTGCATTTTTTGTTCCGGACCCATGGACTATAACAAAACCTTCAGGAAATTGGATTGTAAAAGCATTATACCTTGCAGTTCATCAATCTGTTAACGATAATGCTAAATCAAAATTAAACTTTAAATCAATTATATCTTTAGGTCTTGGATTATTTTTATACGTTCCTATGTCTAGATGGTCTCATTATGTAAAAAAAATTTTAAATGTAAAGAAACCTGGATTTAAGGCTTTAATACTTGATAGTTTATTAGCAGATGTACACTTGACATTATGGAAAAAATATAAACCTGATTTTTCAAATTTATTTTTAAATTCAGGAGCACATATACAGCACCATTATTTATTTAACTCAAAAGCATATAATGGAGATATTAAAAACCCCGATTGGTATTGTCAAGAAGGTTATGACCCATTAATTCATATCCTTTCAGAATATGATATTCAAATTGGAAAATTATTGAATTTAAATAACGTTAAATTATTAGTAGCAACAGGCCTTCATCAGCAACCACATGAACATTTAACATTTTATTGGCGCCTTAAAGAGCATGAAAAATTTGCTAAAAACATAGGTGTTAAAAGGTTTAAAGAGATCTTACCAAGAATGTCAAGAGATTTTCTAATTAAATTTGATAATGAAATCGATGCAGCAAATGCTGAGAATTTATTGAATAGCTTTTATGCTTCTAAAGATGATATCAAATTATTTGAAGTTGATAACAGAGGCAAGAGTTTATTTGTCGAATTAATTTATCCAAATGATATCTTAGAAAAAGATTCTATTTATTCAAAAGATTCAAAATTTAAATTAAATAATTTTAAATCATTTATATCTTTTGTAGCTATAAAAAATGGAGAACATAATGGAATAGGTTATTTAACTTCAAATTTTGATTTAAAAGCAGAAAAGAAAATTAATTTAATAGCTTTAAAAGCAATAATTAAAAAAGTAGCCTTATCTAAAGATTAGATAAAATTATATATTACTAAAACCTTTTTATATTGTCTGATTAATATTTTTTTAAAGAAAAAATAAATTTTTAAATGACTATTAATGGTGGTCTTTTTCTTTTTAAATTTATTCTATATAATTATTAGTTTCAATCTTTTTTATATATTTGCTCAGTTATGATTTTTTAAAATAGAAAAAGAATGAAAGAGTATTTACTAACAATAGAGTATTTATTTATTTATTTATTTATAGGTGTTTTCTTATTAACCCTGTTTATTTTACCCAGAATAAGAGAGAATAGTTTAAAATTTGGTTTGTATGATTCACCTGACTTTAGAAGTTCTCACTCAAAAATAGTACCTTCTTTCGGAGGGATTTCATTCTTTGTTTCTTTAATTTTTACTCTTTTCTTTTTTCAAAAATATGACAACCAAAAAATTACAGTATCTATAATTGTTGCTTTAACAATTATGTTTTTTATAGGACTTAAGGATGATTTTCGAAGTTTGACTCCCAGAAAAAAATTTTTGGGGCAAATAATTGCAGTTTTTCTGCTAATGATTCAACCTGAATTTAGAATAGATACATTTCATGGGTTTTTAGGGATTCAAGAAATTAATCCTATACTTTCTGTTAGTTTAAGTGTCTTTCTTCTAATAGGATTAATCAATGCTTATAATTTAATTGACGGTATTGATGGAATGGCATCAATAGTTGGAATAATCATCGCTAGTTGCTTTGGTTTTCTTTTTTTTAAATTAAATCTATTTATCTATATGTGTTGCATTAGTAAGTATGTTATTTGCTTTTTTACGATTTAATTTCTCTAATAAGAAAAAAATATTTATGGGAGATACAGGTTCTTTAGTTGTTGGATTAGTTTTGGGTTTTTTAACCATGAAATTATTATCTTTAGGAGTTGGTACCTATAATGCAATTGCAATCTCTAGGACAGAGATACCATTATTAATTTTAGCAGTACTTATAATTCCTACTTTTGATATATCTAGAGTAATGTTTATAAGATTTGTCAAAAAGAAATCTATATTTTCACCTGATAGAAATCATATACATCATATTTTGATTGATTCAGGATTGACACATGCTAAAGCTTCGGTTCTAATTGGATTTATAAACTTATTCATTGTTTTTTTAATGTATTATTCTATAAAATACGTTGGGTTAGTTTTATCTTTTGGTACTTTATTTTTAATTATTGCATTTTTAATATTATTCTTTTTTATATTAAATAAGAATTATTCAAATAAAAAGACAAAAGTCAGATTCAGAAATTTTCTTTTTGAACTCTCTAATTTTTTCATTTCTAAAAATAAAAAAGGGGTTTATAATCAAAATAAAATCCATTTTAATAAAAAGTTAAAAAGTATTCGTTTTTTGTTTTTTTAATTTCCATTTTTAATACATTACTTTATTGAATAATAGTAAGCAAATTCATCTGTTAGAACCTAATCTACCTTTTATAGATGAACTTGATTTTTTTTCTTTTTATGAAAGCAAAAAAAAAGATCCAAAATATCATCAATTAAAGTTTGAAAATAAATTAAAAAGGATTCTAAAAACAAATAAAACAGTTTGTAGTTTATCTTCAGGAACTGCAGCAATTCACTTATCATTAATACTTTCCGAGGTAGAAGATGGAGATGTAGTATTTTGTACTAATTCAACTTTTATTGCCACTGTAAATCCAATTTTATATTTAAAAGCAGAACCTTATTTTGTTGATATTAATTTTGAAACAGGTAATATTAATACTGAATATCTAGAAGAAGCTATTATAGAAACAATAAAAAGTGGTAAGAAACCCAAAGCTATTATTGTTACTCATTCTTATGGTGTTCCATGTGATATGGACGAGTTGATACGTATTAAAAATAAGTACGGATTGAAGTTAATTGAAGATTCTGCTGAATCTTTAGGCTCTAAATATAAAGGTAAATATTGTGGGACAATTGCGGATTATGGAATTTTATCATTTAATTCAAATAAATTAAACACTACTTTTGGTGGAGGGGCTTTAATTGTTTCTAATAAAAAAGAAAGAAGTTTAATTAAACAATTATCTACTCATTCTAAAATGTCTGAATATGATTATATTCACGATAAGCTAGCTTATAACTATAGAATGAATGATTTAGCAGCTTATGTTGGTTGGAATCAACTTGATAACTTAGAAATAGAATTAAAAAATAAAATTAAGGTAAATAATAATTATAGTAAATTTCTAAAACTTTTTCAACCAGTAAATAGTGATGTTAAATTGAATCATTGGTTAAATTGCTTTAAGTTAGATGAAGAAAAAGATCTTATTGAAATTATTGATTTTGCTAATAAACATAATATTTTCTTAAGAAGGGTATGGTTTCCACTTAATAGACAGCCATATTTAACTTCATTTAATTATATAGGTGAAAATGAGTCATACGATTTTTATAAAAAAGTACTATGCCTTCCTTCTTCTTCTAATTTAAAATTAAATGAAATAAAAAGAGTTGCTAATCTCATTAATAATATATAGAATAGTTCTATAGATTATTTATTCATGATTTTTTTTATTTTTTTCTTTCGAAAACGATTGAAGTTTTATAAACCTTTGTATATAAGAAACCCTTATTCTATATTTGATTTTTAAATAGATATTTATGGTTTTAATTGCAGATGGAGGTTCTACAAAAGCAGATTGGATTGCTTTAGATGAAAACAAAAATGAAGTATTTAGAACAAGAACATTAGGTTTGAATCCTGCTGTTGTTGCAAAAGAAGAATTAAACAATAGAATTGTAAATATGTTTCAACTCATCAATATAAAAGATGAGGTAAAAGAAATTCATTTTTATGGCGCAGGTTGTGGAACTCAAAAACCAATAGAGATTTTACGAGACGTAATGTCATCTATCTTTAGTAATGCAACTATAAATATTGCTGAAGATTTACTTGCCGCTGTATACGCTTCTTCAGGAAACAACCCTGCTATCGTTGCTATACTTGGTACAGGGTCTAATAGTTGTTATTATAATGGTAATGATACAGAAATGTTAGTTGCATCATTAGGGTATACTGTAATGGATGAAGCAAGTGGGAATTATTTTGGAAAGCAATTGTTACGTGATTTTTTCTATAATAAAATGCCTAAACAAATAGCAAAGGAATTTAATAATCAGTTTAATTTAGATGAAGATGAAATTAAAATGAATCTTTATCGAAAGCCAAATCCGAATATGTATTTAGCCTCTTTTGCCAAATTCATGTTTGAATTTAAAGAAGAGAAATATACAAAAAGACTAATTAAAAAAGGATTTCAAGAGTTTTTTAAATATAAGGTTCTTCCATTTAATAAAGGAAAAGAAACACCAATCTATTTTATTGGTTCAATAGCTTTTTATTTTAGAGATATTTTAGAAAAAGTTGCAAGAAAGAATAACTTAGTAATTACTGATGTTATCCAAAGGCCAATAGATAATCTTTTAGAATATCATAAAAACCTTAATTAGTCAATTATATCCAATAATTTTTCTAATCTCATTCCTCTTGATCCTTTAATTAAAATTGAACTATTTTTAAAAGATTTTGATTTTAAATATTCATTAAGGTCATTAAATTTTTCAAACTTAAGTGATGTTGTTTTCGTCTGATAAAAATTATCTCCAACTAAAAAAACAGTATTAAAGTTTAATTCATTACATAGATTTGCAATTTCTTGATGTTCTTCTTTACTTTCCATGCCTAATTCAAACATATCACCAAGAATAACAGTTTTGTTTTTATCTTTTTGATTGTTAAAACTTTCTAAGGCAGCTTTCATACTGGTAGGGTTAGCGTTATATGCATCCAATATAATTTTGTTGGATTTTTTCTGAATAACTTGAGAACGATTATTATTCGGTTGGTAATTTTCAATCGCAGAAATGATATCAATATCTTTAACTTTAAAATACTCACCAATTGTAATTGCTGCTGCTATATTATTAAAGTTATATGTCCCTATTAATGAAGTTTGAATTTTATCGTTTTTATAAGATAATTTTACAAATGGATTCACATCTTTATAGGTAATCGAATTTTCGAATGGGATAGTTTTTAACTTCTTTGATTTTTCAACTTGAATTTTATCATTAGGATTAATAAAAGCAGTTTTATTATTATTTATTAGAAAGTCATATAATTCAGATTTTCCTTTAATAACGCCTTCTATACTTCCGAAACCTTCTAAATGTGCTTTTCCAAAGTTGGTAATATAACCGTAATCAGGTTCGCAAATACTTGATAATAATTCAATTTCTTTTAAGTGATTTGCGCCCATTTCTACGATGCCAATTTCAGTATTTGGTGTCATAGAAAGTAAGGTGAGGGGTACTCCGATATGATTGTTTAAATTACCTAAAGTAGCTGTTGTTTGATGTTTTTTACTTAAAACACTATTTATTAATTCCTTGGTAGTAGTTTTTCCGTTACTGCCCGTTAGACCAATAATAGGAATGTTGAGAGACTTTCTATGAAAGTTAGCTAATTGCTGTAATACTTCTAAAACATTATCAACTAGAATAATATTTTCAGAAGTTTTATATTCTTTTTCATCAACAATACTATATGATGCTCCTTTTTTTAATGCTTCTTCTGCAAATTTATTTCCATTAAAATTATCACCTTTTAAAGCAAAGAAAAATGTGTTCTCTCTTATTTTTCGGGTGTCGGTATCAACTAAATAATGTTGAGAATATAATTTATAGAGTGTTTCAATTTTCATTTTTTAAATATAAAAAAACCTCATTGAATTAAGATACAATGAGGTTAAAGATATTTTTAAATTATTTTTTAATTTCTAGAAGGATTTCTTGCTTTTCTTTTCTTAAAAGTTAAAGGGCCAACAATATCAGAAACACATCTAAATCCAATATAGTTAGCAGACATATATTCTGGTAAATAACGTCTTTGAGAAGGGTCTAACCAGTATTCTCTATCATTCCAAGAACCACCTTTTACAACCCTTGTTTGGTTACTTATTAGTGTTGTCCTTTTTGCTTCATCATATTTCTTGATTTTTCTTCCAGTATCTACATCAATATCATTTTCTGGTTTTAAAGGAGAATTATACATTCTTGCTTTAGAAGCAAATCTATCCTCATCTTCTTCAAAATGTCTTGTAGAGTTTCTATCTCCATCGTTTTTGTTTACATTATCAGAAACTCTATAGTTTCTTCTCATGTATGTTTCGTCTTTTGTTTGTGGTACATATTTTATTGTTCCTGGTAAGTTTTTCGGAATAATTTTCCCGTCAGGTAATGTATCGTATTCTACTAAAGCATTGTTAGAATCTCCAACAATAACAACTTTACCATCTTCTCCAATTAACTTTTTCGTAAATATATTTCCTCTAAAGTAATTGAAGTCATTTGCTTCAGCATCTATAATAGGACGATAAACATCAGCAACCCATTCAGAAACATTTCCAGACATATCATATAAACCAAATGCATTTGGAGGGTATGATTTTACTTTTATAGGAATATCAGAACCATCTGTACTCCATCCAGCTAATCCACTATAATCACCTTTACTCTGTTTAAAGTTTGCTAAATGATCTCCTTTATATCGTTTAGATTTGTCTCTTGTATATTTACCATTCCAAGCATATTTTTTTCTACCTCTTATGGTATTGTACTCTCTATTTTCTATAACTGACTTTGCTGCATATTCCCATTCTGCTTCAGTTGGAAGCCTAAATTTTTGTGCAAGAATACCATCAGCCGAAGTAACTTGTCTTCCAGTAAATGAGCCTTTTGGAGGTTTTGGTTGACCTCGTTGTCTTACTTTATTATCTGGTAAGCCTCTTTTATAAACTGTGGAGTCTCCTTTAAATAATAATTTTGGGTTTTCTAAATAAACATCGGTATCGAAATAATTTCTAATTGTATCAACTGCTAAAACATTTTTTAAAACACCTCTATCAATTAATCTTTTGATATTTACAGCGTTAGTTCGCCATTTACAATATTGTACTGCTTGTAAATAACTTACACCAACTACAGGGTAATCCGCATATGCGGGATGTCTTAAATAGTTTTCGGATAATAAATCGGTATTTCCTAAACTTTTTCTCCAAACCAAGGTGTCAGGTAAAGCTGCATTATAAATATGTTTGTATTTTTCTTCACTTGGTGGAAAAACATCTTTAGTTACCTGTAGGTATAATAAATATTCTGAGTTTGTAACTTCAGATTCATCCATATAAAAAGAACGAACGTGCATGGTTTGCGGAGTAGTATTCCAGTCAAACATAACATCATCTTGAACTTGTCCCATGGTAAAAGTACCTCCCTCTATAGCAACCATTCCGCCTGGAGCATCTTGTCCTCCAAAAGTTTTTCCTTTTAAATAGTTACCATATCTAGGATCATTAAAGTTCCATCCTGTTAATGTAGATTTGCCTTTAGAGGCGCTGTTACAGCCAGTTAATATAACTCCAGCGGTAATCAATAAAGTTAATTTTAATAAGTATTTCATTGCTTATTTAAAATTGTTAAGGGTTTTTTACTAGTGATGCAATTTACAATAAATCTTTTTCCATACAAATGAAAATAAATAAAATTAAAAACATCTCTTTTGTTACATCAAACCTTATAACGATTGCTTTTTTGCTTTAGTATAATAATTCTATGAATGCGTTAAAATATGTTCAGATATTTTACGTTCTTTGAGTGAATATATATGAAAAAAAACGCACTACTATTTTTCTTTTTAATCCAATGTTTTTATGGATTCACTCAAGTAACAAAATCTGTTTTATCAGAAGGAACTTGGTTCAAGTTTTCTATTGATACTACCGGAGTATTTAAAATTGACAAAAACTTGTTAGGTCAAATAGGAGTTGATGTTAATAATATAGATCCCAGAAAAATTCACATCTATGGAAATGGTGGAAATTTATTGCCAAATTTAAATAGTGCTCCTAGATATGATGATTTAAAAGAGAATGCTATATATATAGAAGGAGAAGGTGATGGTTCTTTTGATGCGAACGATTTTATTCTTTTTTATGCAAAAGGCCCTCATGATTGGGTAGTAGATTCAGTAAATAAAACAGCAAAACATAGGCAAAATATATATTCAGATAAAGGGTATTACTTTATTAAGGTTGATGCTAGTAATGGAAAAAGAGTTACAAACAAAACTCCTTTAACCAACACTTCAACACAGCAACTAACAACGTTCAATGATTTTGTTTTTTATGAAAAAGAACAAGTAAATTTATTTGCAGCAGGATCACAATGGTTTGGTGAGAGTTTTGCTGTAGAAAATAAGCAAAATTTTAAAATACCATTTAATAATTCAGTACAAAATAGTGCTATTACTGTAAATGTAAATGTAGTATCTGCTTCTACTAGCACTACATTTTTTGATGTTACTTTGAATAATCAAAATAATTTTAAAATGGGATTGCCTTTAATTTCTCCAAGCGGATTAACAAAAGCGGGTACAACATTTAAATCAATTACGTTTAATAATTCAGCTAACGAAATTGATGTTGTCATGACCTATGATAATGCCGGAAATCCTTCCTCAAAAGCATATTTAGATTATATTGAGATAATAGGAGAAAAACAATTAATAGTTAATGATAAACAATTTTCATTTAGAAATTTTAATCAAGCAACTTTAACAGGGATTGCGGAATATAGTATTCAAAATGCTACTAATATTTTTCAACTTTGGGATGTAACTGATCCTATTAATCCAGCAAAAATCAATAATGAAAGCTCGGGAGGAAACTTTACTTTTAAATCTAATAACGGAGTTTTAAAAGAGTTTATAGTTTTAAATGAATCAGATTTTTACGTTCCAGAAGCAATAAAAGACGGAAAAGTAGCCAATCAAAATTTACACGGTTTACAAGATGTAAATTATTTAGTAATTACTAGTTCAGAACTTTCAGAACAAGCACAGCGTTTAGCAGATTATCATCAAGAAAACTCAAACTTAACTTCCAAAGTAGTAATTCTGGAAGAAATATATAATGAATTCGCTTCAGGATCTAAAGATATTACAGGGATAAGAGATTTTATTAAACATCTATATTCAACAAATACAGTTGCAGATAAGAAATTAAAATACGTTTGTTTTTTTGGTGATGCTTCCTACGATTATAAAGATAGAATTACAGAGAATAATAATATAATTCCTGTCTATGAGGCATTTAATAGCTTTAATCTAGCGTTTTCTTATGTTACAGACGACTATTTTGTGATGTTAGAAGATGATGAAGGTATTATGCGAAGTTCTGATACTGTAGATGTTACATCAGGAAGAATACCAGTTTCAGATTTGCAGCAAGCAAAAGAAGTTGTAGATAAAATATTGAGTTATTATAATTTAGATTCATTTGGAGACTGGCGAAATACAGTTACTTTTTTAGCAGATGATATAGATGCAAATTCTGATATTTCATTACAAAGCGGTGTAGAAAAAATTGCAGACTCAGTAAGAAGCAAAAAACCAATTTTTAATGTAAATAAAATCTATGCAGATGCCTTTAAGCAAGAAAACTCTTCGGGTGGAGAACGATATCCACAAGTAAGTAATGCAATTACAAATGCAATCGAAAAAGGGACTTTATTATTAGATTATTTTGGTCACGGAGGAGAAGATGGGTTTGCATCAGAACGATTTTTAGAGAAAACACAAATTCAATCTTTTAACAATCCTAAAACGTTACCATTACTTGTAACTGTAACTTGTGAATTTTCTAGGTTTGATAACCCAAATAGGGAAACGGCTGGAGAATTAACTTTTTGGAATCCAAATGGTGGTGCGGTAAGTATGATTACAACTACAAGAGAAGTTTTTATTTCTACAGGACAGAGTTTTAATGAAGATTTAGTAGAGATTTTATTAGAATTTAATGATGAAGATTTAACAATAGCAGAGTCTTTAGCAAAAGCAAAAAATGAGTTTCCAGGTTCAATTCAAAAATTCTTTATTTATTATTTTGGCGATCCAGCTATGAAATTGGCAATTCCACAACCAAATGTAAAGATTACCAAAATGAATGGTGTTGATATTACTCAGAAAATAGATACACTTAAAGCCTTGTCTAATGTTAGTTTTGAAGGAGTCGTAACAAATAACTCAAATAATACGCTTACAGATTTTAACGGAACTTTATCTACTATAATTTTTGACAAACCTATAGAGAAATCAACATTAGATAATGATGGATTTGGAATAAAAAACCTTTTTGATACCCAAGACAGTAAAATGTTTAGAGGGAAATCTACAGTTCAGAATGGAAAATTTAAGTTTGATTTTATTGTGCCAAAAGATATAAAAGTTGCTTTTGGAAATGGGAAGTTAAGTTTTTATGCAGAAAATGGAAAAATTGATAAAGCAGGCTCAAATTTTGATATTATTGTAGGAGGAATCAATAAAAATGCACCCGATGATTCAGTTGGTCCTGAAGTCAATTTATTTATGAATGATGAATCCTTTATAGATGGAGGGAATGTAAATGCGTCGCCAAATATTATTGTAAAGCTGTCAGATATTAGTGGAATAAATACCTCAATTACTGCAATAGATCACGATATAGTTGCCGTGTTAGATGGAGATGATTCTAATCCGATAGTGCTAAATGACTTTTACGAAACCGAATTAAACGACTTTACAAAAGGGAAAGTAACTTATAAACTAAGAGATTTATCAGTAGGTAATCATACCTTGAAAATTAAAGCGTGGGACACGTACAATAATTCATCAGAAGCTACGTTAAACTTCGTGGTAGTAAGCGACGCGATCTTTAATTTAGAGAATGTTTTAAACTATCCAAACCCGTTTGTAAACTATACAGAATTTTGGTTTAATCATAACAAACCAAACGAACCTTTAGAAGTTCAAGTTCAAATATTTACAGTATCAGGTAAATTGATTAAAACAATTAATCAAACCATTACAACAACGGGGAATTTATCAAGGTCAATCACCTGGAATGGTTTAGATGATTTTGGTAATAGAATAGGAAAAGGAGTATATATTTATAAATTAAAAGTGAAATCAACCATTAATAATCTATCAGCAGAGAAGTACGAAAAATTAGTAATACTTCAATAAAAGTTAGATATTTGCCAACCAAAACAAACAAACAAAATGAAGAAATTAGGAATATGTTTACTGTTATGTAGTCTTTTTATTACAAAAATTAATGCACAGACTAGAAGCGGAATTACAACGGCAACACCGTTTTTATTAATTGTACCCGATGCTAGAGCAGGAGGGATGGGAGATGTTGGAGTTTCTACTTCTGCAGATGCAAACTCATTATTTCATAATCCATCTAAAATTGCATTTAGTACAAGACAAGTTAGAGTTGGTTTAAATTATTCGCCATGGTTGCGTAATTTAACCGATGATATTTTTATAGGTAGTGCATCTTATATTAATAGGTTTAGTGAAAATGCAGCTTGGGGAGCAGATTTTAGATATTTCTCTTTAGGTCAAGTAGATTTAACAGATACTGCTGGAAATCCTACAGGAACAATTAATCCAAATGAATTTACTTTATCAGGTACATATGCTTTAAAATTAAGTGAGACTTTCTCTATGGGAGTTAGTTTACGTTATATAAGTTCTAATTTAAAGTTAAACGTTCAGAATCCAACTCTACAGGCAATTAACTCTTTTGGAGTTGATGTTTCAGGATATTATCAATCAACTGAAGAGAATTACGGAACTTTTAACGGGCGTTATCGTGTAGGATTTAATATTGCAAATATTGGACCTAAAGTATCTTATGTTGCAGGTGAAGAAGATTTTATACCAACAAACTTAAAGTTTGGTGGAGGTTTTGATTTTATTTTAGACGATTATAATATTGTAAGTGCAAATTTAGAATTTACAAAACTTCTAGTTCCATCTCCACAATTAGATGGTTCGGATCAAGATAAAGGATGGATTTCTGGTATTTTTACTTCTTTTGGAGATGCTCCAGGAGGATTTAGTGAAGAGATTAAAGAATTTACATGGGCATTAGGTGCAGAATATTTATATAACAATGCTTTTGCATTAAGAGCTGGATACTTTAATGAAAGTGAATTAAAAGGTAATAGAAAGTATTTTACTTTAGGTGCTGGATTTAAAACCAACGCATTAAATATAGATTTATCCTATTTAATTAATTCATCAGATATAAATAATCCATTAGAGAATTCACTTAGATTCGGATTGTCAATGGATTTAGGAGAAATTTGGGAAGATTATTAGTATCTTAGTTTTCTAAAGAACCTTCTTTATGAAAAAAATTGAAGTGAATGCTTCAGCTATAGTATATAATGATATTTCAGAACTTTCTGAAGCGGATTTAACTTTAATGAAAGCCGCAATATCAGCAAAACAAAAAGCATATGCTCCATACTCTAAATTTAGTGTTGGAGCAGCTTTTATTTTAGAGAACAATCAAATTGTTACTGGGAATAATCAAGAAAATGCAGCGTATCCTTCTGGTATGTGTGCAGAGCGTATTGCTATTTGGAAAGTAGGCTCAGAATATCCAAATGTTAAGATTAAAAAATTAGCTATTTCTGCAAGTTCTTCAAATAAGATTGTAGACAAACCTGTAGGTCCTTGTGGAGGGTGTAGGCAAACATTGTCTGAATATGAAATCAATCAAAAAGAACCTATAGAGGTTTTGTTTATGGGAGAGAAAGGTGCTGTTGTAAAAGTAGAATCTATCCTTTCTTTACTACCTTTTTCTTTTGATAGCTCTTTTCTTTAAATGAAATCAGATATTACTACAAGAGAAGATATTGTAATTCTCATTGAATCTTTTTACCAAAAGTTATTAGATGATGAGCATATGTCACCTTTTTTTAAAGACATTGTAGCGAAAGGAAAATTAAAACATCATTTGGAAGTCATTACCGATTTTTGGGAAGATATATTATTACACTCAACTAAATATAAAAACAATACAATGCAAAAACATGTTGATTTTGCAAGTAAAATTCCTTTTAAAAAAGAGCATTTCAAAATTTGGGTTTCGTATTTCTTTAAAACGCTAGATGAACATTTTTTAGGAGAAAATGTTGAGGTTTTAAAAAATAGAGTACGGTCAATAGCAACAGTAATGCAACTTAAGTTGAATGTGTATGAAAAATAATATATTGCTTCTCTGCCTAATTTAATATGATTTTTACGTTTGAACTTTCCATAAAAATATTTTTTTCGAGTTTTTTTACACGATAACTTAATTATTTTGCAAAAATAAATCGATAGTATATTTTATGATTTCATCAATAATATCTGGTACTGGATCTTACATTCCATCAATAGAAAAAAAGAATACTGATTTTTTAGATGCAGAATTTTTAAATGAAGATGGTACAGCGTTTTCAAATTCTAATGAAGAGATTATTGAAAAATTTAAATTGATTACTGGTATAGCATCAAGACGATATGCGGAGGGAAAGTATAATACTTCGGATTTAGCTGCTTTTGCATCAGAAAAAGCAATTAAAAAGGCTGGAATAGATAAAGAAGAATTAGATTATATTATTGTTGCACATAATTATGGAGATGTTAAAAGTGGTTCTACATATGGAGATTTATTACCAAGTTTGGCGTCAAGAGTAAAAAATAAATTAGAAATTAAAAATCCTAATTGTGTTGGGTATGATTTGTTATTTGGTTGCCCAGGTTGGATTGAAGGAGTCATTCAAGCAAATGCATTTATAAAAGCAGGAATTGCTAATAAATGTTTGGTGATTGGTGCAGAAACATTGTCTAGAGTGGTTGATGAATTTGATAGAGATTCTATGATTTTTAGTGATGGAGCAGGGGCTTGTATTATTGAAGCTAAAGAAAATGTTAAAAGTGGAATTTTACAACACGCAACTCAAACTTTTGCAGAAGATGAAGCTTTTTATCTTTTTAATGGAGACTCATATAATTCATCTAAAAAAGATACCAATAAATATATAAAAATGCATGGACGCAAAGTGTATGAATTTGCACTTACAAACGTTCCAAAAGCAATGCAATCGGCTTTAGATAAAAGTGACGTTAGTATAGATGAGGTAAAAAAAGTATTTATCCATCAAGCTAATGAAAAAATGGATGAAGCTATTATAAAGCGTTTTTTCAGGCTATATAAAAAGCAAGTTCCAGAACATGTAATGCCAATGAGTATTCACGAATTGGGTAATAGCTCTGTTGCTACAGTACCAACATTGTTAGATTTAGTAATTAATGGTGAATTAGAAAATCACGAACTCAATAAAAATGATGTAATTATCCTAGCCTCAGTAGGAGCTGGTATGAATATTAATGCGATTGTTTATCGTTATTAAAAAACTTCAAAAAATCTAAATTCAAATACTTAAAATTTGAATTCTAAGTACTATTTTTGCACATGCAACAACAGAACGTACTTATTTTAGATTTCGGATCGCAATACACACAGTTAATTGCGCGCCGAGTAAGAGAATTAAACATTTATTGTGAGATCCATCCTTACAATAAAATTCCACAAAATTTAAACGAATTTAAAGCAGTAATTCTTTCGGGAAGTCCAAACTCTGTTCGGTCAGAAGATGTGTTACATCCAGATTTATCAGAAATAAGAGGGAAAAAACCTGTGTTGGCGGTTTGTTATGGAGCGCAATATTTAGCGCATTTCTCTGGTGGATTAGTTGCGCCATCTAATACAAGAGAGTATGGTAGAGCAAATTTATCATTTGTAAAAGAAGGAGAAAGTTTCTTTAAAAATATTTCTAAAGGAAGTCAAGTTTGGATGAGTCATTCAGATACGATTAAAAACTTACCAACTGGCGGAACTTTATTGGCAAGTACAAATGATGTAGAAAATGCTGCATACAAAATAGAAGGAGAAAATACGTATGCAATTCAATTTCATCCAGAAGTATATCATTCTACAGATGGAAAACAATTATTGCAAAATTTTTTAGTTGATATAGCAGAAGTTGCACAAACCTGGACACCAGATTCTTTTGTAGATGAAACAGTTGCAAATATTAAAGCAAAAGTTGGGAGTGATAAAGTTGTTTTAGGATTGTCTGGAGGTGTAGATTCTACAGTAGCTGCGGTTTTATTACATAAAGCAATCGGAACTAATTTACACTGTATTTTTGTGAATAATGGGTTGTTACGTAAAAACGAATTTACTGATGTATTAAAGCAATACGAAGGTATGGGCTTAAATGTAAAAGGCGTAGATGCTTCGGCACGTTTTTTGGATGAACTTGCAGGATTAAGTGATCCAGAAGCTAAACGTAAGGCAATTGGTAAAGTTTTTATTGATGTTTTTGATGATGAAGCAAATCAAATTGAGAATGCTAAATGGTTAGCACAAGGAACCATTTATCCTGATGTAATTGAGTCAGTTTCTGTAAATGGAGGTCCATCTGCAACGATAAAAAGTCATCATAATGTAGGAGGTTTACCAGACTTTATGAAGTTGAAAATTGTTGAGCCTTTACGTATGATTTTTAAAGATGAAGTACGTAGAGTAGGAGCATCAATGGGAATAGATAAAGAGTTGTTAGGACGTCACCCTTTTCCAGGCCCAGGTTTGGCAATTAGAATTTTAGGAGATATTACGTCAGAAAAAGTTCGTATTTTGCAAGAAGTTGATGCTGTTTTTATCAATGGATTAAAAGAACATAATCTATATAATAAAGTATGGCAAGCTGGAGCAATTTTATTACCTGTTAACTCTGTTGGAGTAATGGGAGATGAGAGAACTTATGAAAAAGTAGTTGCTTTAAGAGCTGTTGAAAGTACAGATGGAATGACAGCAGATTGGGTAAATTTACCGTATGAATTTTTGCAAAAAACGTCTAACGAAATAATAAATAAAGTAAAAGGTGTTAACAGAGTTGTTTATGATATTAGCTCTAAACCACCAGCAACAATTGAATGGGAATAGAACATATGAAACATCTTAAGGTATTAGTTTTTCTTTGTGTATTAACGTTTGCTGTTTCTTGCGGCCAACAAAAAAAATATGTTGAATACACCGTAAAAAAAGGAGAAACTATTAGAACGATAGCTAAAAATCTAGATATAAAGACTAGAGATTTGTTAAAGTTAAATCCAGACGTTTCTAGAAGACCAGAAGCAAATACGGTTATTAAAATTCCTAATAAAAAGTTTAACACCGCTGTTTCCGAAGAAAAAATTACCGAAAAAAAGGATTCAATAATTGCTGCTGTAAAAGATCCTGTTTCTGAACTAGATTTATTGAAAAAACAATATGTAGTTCATAAAGTAAAACCAAAAGAAACCATTTATGGTTTAAAAAGATTTTACAATGTTACAGAAGAAGATTTAATGAATTTGAATCCGTTTTTATTTGATGGATTAAAAATTGGACAAATCATAAAAATTAAACCTATTAATGAAGGAGAAGAGGTTGAAAATTTAATTTATAAAGATTCAGTTCAAGATAACGCAACTTTAAAATTAGCACTATTATTACCTTTTAGAGCTAATGAATACGATAGTATTTCTTCTAAAACATTATATAAAAATAATAGGTTAGCAAACATTGTTTCAGATTTTTATTTGGGAGCAGAGTTAGCAATTGATTCGTTAAAACAGCATGGAGTTTTAGTCTATCTAAATGTTTTTGATACAGGGAAAAAGAATTCTAAAATAAAAAGAATTCTTTCTGAAAATGATTTAGAAGAAAATGATGCTATTATTGGCCCTTTATATTCTGATGAAGCTAAAGTTCTAGCCAATAACATTTCTAAGACACCCGTTATTTTTCCTGTCTATTCAAAAAGTCAGTCTAAATTCTCATCTACAGATATTATTAAGACAGCACCAGAAAGAAAAGAATATGTTTCAGCTTTAGTTGATTATATAAAAGAGAATTATACAGAAGGAACTATTACTGTTGTAGGTGATAATACTGAAGATTCGAATTACGACTTGTATAAGGTGAAAAATAGCTTAACAAAACATGATTCTATAAATGTAGTTTATCAGATTTCACCTAAAAAAGGATATATCAAAAAAGATCGTTTTTTAGAGGTTTTAAAACCATCAACAAATAATTGGGTTGTGTTGGCTACCAAAGACAATGTTGTTGCTTCAGATGCTATTAATAGCTTAATTAGTTTGCCAGACTCAACATCAGTAAAAGTATTTGCCTTAGATAAAGCAACCACTTTTGATAAAATTGATAATAGAAAATTAGCAAAAATTGGATTTACTTTTGTTACCGATACGTATATTGATGAAACTTCTTATGCAACTCAAAGATTTAATCAAATGTATTTTGATAAAAATAAAGCCTTGCCTTCATATTATGCAACGAAAGGTTTTGATATTACCTATGATATTTTAATGCGTTTAGCATCTGGTAATAGTTTAAAAAGTACGTTTAAAAAAGGAGCTTCTTACAGAGTAGAAAGTAAATTTGATTATTCCAAAAAAACCTTTTCTACTTCAGAAAATAAAGGATTATTTATTGTTCAGTTTAATCCAGATTTAAGCATTACTAGATTAAAGTAATATAATTTGTTTATTTTTAAGAGTATGAAATTCACACCAAGAAAAGTAAACTTATTTAATATTATAAAATTACCGTTAGCCTTCTTTGGCGGTGTACGCGTAAAATCAATTACAGATTCAGAAGTTGTTGTGACTATTAAGCATAGATGGATGAATCAAAATCCTTTTAAATCGATGTTTTGGGCTGCACAAGGAATGGCTGCGGAGTTACCGACTGGTCTTTTAGTTATGAAAGCAATTCACGATTCTAAAAGAAAAGTTTCGATGTTGGTAACACATCAAGAAGCAGATTTTTTCAAAAAAGCTACAGGTAGAATTACCTTTATTTGTAAAGACGGAAATGATATTAGAGAAGCAATACAGAAATCTATTGAAACTGGTGATGGACAAGTTCTCGTTTTAACTTCGGAAGGAAAAAATGAAGAAGGAATTATCGTTTCTAAATTCTCTTTTCAATGGAGTGTTAAAGTTAAGAATTGATTTGTTTTAATTTTTATAATTTAAAAATGTAACAATTTTATAATACAGGCTACTAATTTATAGAATGAAGTAGTAAGAGATTTTTAATTTCACCTAACACCTAACCATATGAACGCACACGAAATAGATTACCGCATTTTTGGCGAAGAAATGCAATATGTAGAAATAGAATTAGATCCTCAAGAAGGAGTAGTAGCAGAGTCTGGAACATTTATGATGATGGATGATCAGATGAAAATGAATACTATTTTGGGCGATGGTTCAAATCAAGAAAAAGGATTGTTGGGGAAGATATTTTCAGCAGGAAAAAGAATACTAACGGGTGAAAGTTTATTCATGACCGTTTTTACAAATAACGGACAAGGAAAAAAACAAATATCATTTGCATCACCCTATCCTGGAAAAATTATTCCAATCGATTTAACCGAATTTGGAGGTAAATTTATTTGCCAGAAAGATGCGTTTTTATGTGCTGCAAAAGGAGTTTCAATTGGAATAGAGTTTTCTAAACGATTGGGTAGAGGTTTGTTCGGCGGAGAAGGGTTTATCATGCAAAAGTTAGAGGGAGATGGAATGAGTTTTATCCATGCTGGAGGAACTATAGCTAAAAAAGTGTTACAACCTGGAGAAGTTTTAAAAGTTGATACCGGTTGTATTGTAGGATTTACAAAAGAAGTAGATTATGATATTGAGTTTGTCGGTGGTATAAAAAACACTGTTTTTGGAGGTGAAGGAATGTTCTTTGCTACTTTACGAGGTCCTGGAACTGTGTTTGTACAATCATTACCTTTTAGTAGATTAGCAGGAAGAGTATTGTCTATGGCGCCAAGAACTGGAAAAGGTGGTAGAGGAGAAGGCAGTATCTTAGGTGGAATTGGAGATATATTAGATGGTGATAATCGTTTTTAGAGAATTAATAAAGTTTTTCAAAAATAAGTTAAGTTCAAAAGTATTTCTTTTTTATATGTGAATTAATAATTACTTCATTTTATAAACCCATGTTTCTGGATTAAAATCATATTCTTCTTCCATTTGGTATAAATGATTATACGCTTGGTTTAGTGTATTAAACGATTTAATACTAACTAAATGGTTATTTTGATGACTCTTAAACACTGTACTTTCAGTATTTTGTTTTTTTAGTTTTCTTTGTAAAGCATAGGCGTTAGATTCTATTTCGTAACTACCAACAATTACATGATAGGGTTTAGAATTTTTAATGTCTAATATCTTTGTGATAGAATTAATTTTTTCAGTCAGATTGTTTTCGTTTGATTTTATTTTTGAAGCTTCTAAATATATTTTTTTTGCTTTTTCATATTCTTTATTTTCAAGTAAAGTATCAGCTTGTTTTATTAAATCATCATATTTATTGTTTTGCTTAATTGCAATTAATTCTTCAGCTTTTAAAAGTTGATTTTTAGCATGCGAATCACTTTTATTTACTTTTAAAGCGTTCTCATAATAAATTTTTGCTATTTCAAATTCATTATTTTTGAAAAGTGAATCTGCAATGACAACCTCTTTCTTATATGCTTTTTTATCTTTAGATGAACAAGACGCTAGTATGAGACTAATTGATACTAAAAATAGAAGTTGATAAATTGATTTTGTTTTCTTTAAAATTTTCATTTGCAAGAGTTTTTCGTTTAGTTGTTAAATATATAATTTTTTGAATAAATGATTTCATCATGTAGTTTTTCTATAATTTTATACTTTCCTAATCTTTAGTATTGATTTTTTGAATTATATTGTTAAGCACTAATATTTATTTAATTATGAAGAAACTTTTACTACTAATTTTATTTCCATTACAACTAATTGCCCAAGAAACACCTAATTCAGTATTGTTTTGGGATTCATTAAAAAGTCATTGTGGAAAAGCATATGAAGGAAAAATAATTGAAGGTGCAAAAGAAGGAGATGGATTTACAGGTAAAAAATTAGTAATGCATGTTCGTTCTTGTAAAGAGAACACAATTAGAATTCCGTTTTTTGTTGGAGAAGATAAATCCCGTACATGGGTTTTTACTATGAGTGATGAAAAATTAATTCAGTTAAAACATGATCATCGGCACAAAGATGGTTCGGAAGATAAAATTACACAATATGGTGGCTCTAACCCAAATACTGGTTTAGCTGCTATTCAGTTTTTTCCAGCAGATCAACACACCGCAAGTTTAATTCCATATGCTTCTAATAATGTTTGGTGGATTACCTTAGATAAAACATCTTTCGCTTATAATTTAAGAAGAGTTGCTACTGATAGATTCTTTTCTGTAAAATTTGACTTATCAAAAGAGATAGAAACTCCAAGTGCTCCTTGGGGAAGTGAAGAGTAAGTTGATTTTTTAAAATTTAAATAATGTTAACTAAAGTTTACTTATTTACACTTGCTAATTTTTTATTCCATTGTCTTTTATATCTTTTGTATGTTTTTTTTCGTGTGAGTTTTTTTTCTTTATTAAAGTGATTTGAATTAAAATTTGAAGTATAATAATTGCCATCAGGATAGATAATAATTGTTTTAAAAGATTTGATTCCATCATTAAAAATGTTACTTAAAATAGAAGTTTTATCTTCAAAATAATTATATGTATTTAATTGATTTTTTGGAAAACCTTTATTTAATTTATAGAGGTGAATTAATTCAGTATTTTTGTTAATATTTTTATTTTCATCATTTATTTTTTTAATATAATCTTTTAAGCTAATTAAATGTTTGTGTTTTATGCATCTATGTTTAACCATGTTTTTCTTACCACCATTTCTATTTGAAGTAATAAGTTTTTTTCTTTTTCCTTTATTTGTATATAACCAAGAAATTGTAGAATCAAGGCATTTAATTCTTGATTTGTTAGGCATTTTTTTAATATTGGGAACCGAATCTAAAAAGTGGAATAACCATACTTTATTAGTGTCAACACTATATCTTTTTGATAATAGTTTATTTAACTGACTTTTTTTAGAACCACCAATTCTACCTAGGAATTCTTTAAATTTTAATTTTTTAAAAGTTGCTGTGTCATTCGATAAAATTACTACTTCAAATAACTCAGAATTAAATTTCTTTTTATATTTTGAAAAGTTAACAAACTCATAATTTTCGTCAACATAAATTATTTTTTTACTTTGAGAAAGTAATATTGATTTTGCTGAGCAAAAAAATATTAATAAAATTATTTTCAATTTTATTTTTTTAGAATATAAATTTAGTAACATTTTTTAATGTTTTTTTATTATAACTTTAGTAATAGACTAAGAGTATGTAAATAATTTAGTAATCTAATACTTTTATTATAAATATATTTATTTTAAAATATTGAATTAGTTTTTTATAATTTCTCTTTTAAAACTTTAATTTCATCACGCAGTTGAGCAGCAACAATAAAATCTAAGGCTTTTGCCGCAGCTTCCATGTGTTTACGTTTTTCTCTAATACGTTTTTCTATTTCTGGTTTAGTTAGGTATTCTAATTCTTGTTCTGCGGCTTTTTGTGCAGCACCATCATAATGATAACTAGACACGGTAGATTTAGACAAAGAATCGTCAATTTTTTTATTAATCTGAGTAGGGGTGATATTGTTTGCAGTATTATATGCGATTTGTTTTTCACGTCTACGGTCGGTTTCGTCCATGGTTTTTTGCATGCTGTTGGTAATTTTATCAGCATACATAATGGCAATTCCATTTACATTTCTTGCGGCTCTACCAATTGTTTGTGTAAGTGAACGATGTGAGCGTAAAAAGCCTTCTTTATCTGCATCTAAAATTGCGACTAAAGAAACTTCTGGTAAATCTAACCCTTCTCTTAGTAAATTTACACCAATCAACACATCAAACAATCCTTTACGCAAGTCTTGCATAATTTCTACACGTTCTAAAGTGTCAACATCAGAATGAATATATCGACAGCGTATAGAAACTCGGCTTAAGTATTTTGTCAATTCTTCCGCCATTCTTTTAGTAAGTGTTGTTACTAAAGTACGCTCGTCTTTTTCTACTCTAACTTGTATTTCTTCAATTAAATCATCAATTTGATTTAAACTAGGTCTAATTTCTATTTCTGGGTCTAATAATCCTGTTGGACGAATGACTTGCTCTACAAATACACCTTCTGTTTTTTGTAATTCGTAATCTGCTGGTGTTGCTGATACAAATATGGTTTGATTTTGAATGGCTTCAAATTCTTCAAACTTTAGTGGACGATTGTCCATCGCTGCTGGTAATCTAAAACCATATTCTACTAAGTTTTCTTTTCTACTTCTATCGCCCCCGTACATGGCGTGTGTCTGTGGAATGGTAACATGACTCTCGTCAATAATCATTAAATAATCCTCTGGAAAATAATCTAATAAACAGAACGGTCTTGTGCCAGCTTCTCGTCCGTCTAAGTAACGAGAGTAGTTTTCAATCCCAGAACAGTAGCCTAATTCTCGAATCATTTCTAAATCGAATTCTGTACGTTCTTTTAATCGTTTTGCTTCTAAATGTTTCCCAATTTCTTTAAAATAATCAACCTGTTTCATCATATCTTCTTGTATCTGATGAATGGCGTTTTGTAACACATCTGGTGAGGTTACAAACAAATTGGCTGGATAAATAGTAAGTTCTTCAAACTTTTCTATTACCTGATTATTCACAATATCAAAGGATTCTATTTCTTCAATTTCATCACCAAAAAAATGAATACGATAGCCATTATCGCCATAAGAAGGGAAAATAGTAACTACATCACCTTTTACTTTAAACGTTCCGCTTTTAATTTCAATATCAGACCTAGAATATAAACTAGTTACTAATTGATGTAAAAACTTGGTTCTAGAAATTAGCTGACCAACTTCAACTGGAATAACATTTTTCTTGAATTCGACAGGATTTCCGATACCATACAAACATGACACTGAGGCAACTACCAACACATCTTTTCTACCTGAAAGTAGGGAAGAGGTAGTGCTTAATCGCAAACGCTCAATATCTTCATTAATTGATAAATCTTTTTCTATATAGGTTCCAGAAACGGGTATATAGGCTTCGGGTTGATAATAATCGTAATAAGAAACAAAATATTCTACAGCATTTTGCGGAAAAAACTGCTTAAACTCAGAATATAACTGTGCTGCCAAAGTTTTATTATGTGCTAAAACTAAGGTAGGTTGGTTGATGTTTTGCACCACATTTGCAACCGTAAATGTTTTACCAGAACCTGTAACTCCTAATAATGTTTGGAATATTTCTTGTGATAAAATTCCTTCCGATAGTTGTTTTATTGCTTCTGGTTGATCTCCTGTTGGTGAAAATTCTGAGACAAGTTTAAAATCCATATCTACAAAAATACGGATACTTTCCTAAAAAAATATCCGTACAAACAATTAACAAAAAAGAAAACTAAATATTAATTTTTTATTAAGGAAAAATGACTTTTATGATCTCTTACTTTCCCTTTTTTATCAACTAAATAAACAGAAACCCAATAATCACCAGAGTCTAGAACTTTACCGTTAAACGTTCCATCCCAACCATTTCCATCTAATTTTATTTCTTTAATCACTTTTCCGAATCGATTATAGATATAAATTTCACTAGTAGGAAATGTTGTAGAATCTGCTCCTCTTACTGTCCATGTATCGTTGACTCCGTCGTTATTTGGTGTGAAAAAAGTGGGTAGTTCTATCACAGAAATTTCAAAACTGGTTGGAATTCCTTCATTATCACAGCCGTATTTATCTCTAATTAATATAGTATAAAAACCACCTTTTAAATTTTCAAAAACAGGTTCATCTTGATATTCTCTTACGATTTCTCCTTTTCTGTTTAGTAAAGAAAATTCATAATCGCCAGGGCCTAAATTGTTATTCTTTATATTGATGATGATGGAGTTGTTATTTTTTTCTTCAATTACCGTAATATCTTTTTCTGCAATAAAGGCAGCATTAGATTCTAAAACATGAATTACTTTTTCAATAAAACAACCTGTTTCTGGATTGGTTGCAACAGCTTTATAATCCCCACCTTTTGAAACATCTACTTGATACGAATTACTTACGATATTTCCTTCTGGGTCTTCAAAATGATAAGAATATTGTTCTGTTGGGTTTACTACTCTAAGATTCGTGATAGGGTTGTTTAAACAAAGAACTTGTGGTGTTTCAACTTCTAATTCTGGTAAGGGATAAACAATCAATCTAAAAGAAGCGTTGCTGTTAAAACAACCTGTTATTTTATGTTGAATTCTTGCATAAATTGTTTCTTGTGGTTTTGAGTTTGCATATGCTGTTTCTAATGGATTTAAACCTGTAAATGCATCATCGGCATTGGTATAGAAAGTTATATTGTAATCTTCTATATTTTGATTGCCTGCTAATAATTCTGGTAATTGAACAGATAAATCGATATTCTGAACTAGTCTATTTCTTGGGTCTCCATCAAAAGCATCATCACATAATACTAAAGTGGAGATTTCTTCTAAGTAGTTGATTCTTGGTTTTTTATTGATGATAACATCAAAATCTTTAATTTCTGCTCTACATTGAGTTTGTAAGTTTGTAACGCTAACATAAATGGTTTGTCGATGCGCTATCGTATTATCAAAAGCCTTTAAAATTGGATTTTCATTGTTTTTGGCATCTTTTTTACTTAAAAAATAACGTACCGATATTTTATTTGAACTTTGACTTCCTAAGATTGTGGCAGTTTGTAATCTTAAATTAATGTTATATGCAAAACCGTCAAAATCATCATCACAAACTTGTAAATCTTCTACAAAATTTGAAATAGGTAATGGATTTACTATTAAATCAAAATTAGTATTACTAGAAAAGCATCCAGTTAATTTATTGGTCACTCTTACATAAATAGTCTGTCTATCTCTATTTGCATTTGTATAAGGAGATATTAATGGTTTTACTCCTTCATTAGCATGTAATTCTGAAATATGATAGGTTACAGTAAAATCACTTGCGTTTAAATTACCTAAAACATTACTTGTTTGGCTTTCTAAATCAAAATTTTGAACAACACCATTTGTGGCATCTATATCGCTTAAATTATCACAAACTTCTAAATTTTGAACAGGTTGTGCAGTTGGAGAAGGGTTTACTTTTAAGGTAATGTGGTGTCCAAAATATATACAAGAGTTATTACTAGTATTGGTAACTCTCACATAAATATTCTGAGTATTGGGATAGCCTATATTTCTATAACTACTTGGGTTAATAATATGGTTTTTATCAGTTTCTGCATCGGTATAATTTCTATAATATTTAATAGTTATATCTTCTGTAGAAACATTGAGAAGTGTTGTTATTTCTTGAGTTGTACTACTAAAATTAAAAAATGTAATTCCGTCATTATTGGAATTGTTTTTTTGTTCATCATCGAAATCATCACATTCTGAAAACGTTTTTAAATAGGTATTTGGAATATTAGTAACCGATACTTTTAAGGTTATTTTAGTACTACTAATACAGTTAAATTCTGAAGCTGCTCGTACCCAAATTTCTTCATTATTTTTACCAACATATAACAACGTTTTTGGTAAAGAAAAGGCATTTAAGTTATTGTCAGCATCATTTTTTGTCGAATGAAATGTGAACTTTTCTATTGTATATTTTTTAGAAAGCATAGGTAATGCTTCTTGTAAATTAAATATTGCAATTCCATCAATATCGATATCACACTGAGTTAATTTAACATCTTCTGATAAAACAGGTAAGGGGTTAACAATCACTTTAAATGATGTTTCGTTAGTAAAACAACCAGTTGCATTATTTGAAACTCTAATAAATATTGTTTGCTGATTCTTTTTTGTTAAAGAGAAAGGTGACTTCAAAGGATTTTCTCCGGAAGCTGCGTCTGATGGTGAAACATGATAAGTTACACTTAAATTTGCTGTATTTTGTGTTCCTAAAATTATTGGAGTCTGTTGTTCTAAATCAATATCTCTAATTAATCCATCAAAATCATCATCACAAATAATAATATCTTCTGTTGCAAAAGCAATTGGAATTGGATTTACTATAATATCGAAGGAAGTGTGATTGTTAAAACATCCTGTTTTATTATTGGTCACTCTAACAAATATTTTTTGTTGATCTTTAATGGTGTTCGTAAAAGGTGATGTTATTGCGTTAAATCCAGCTTTTGCATCAATAGGAGATAAGTGATAAGTAACTTTAAAATCGGTTGGGTTTTGTGTACCTAAAATAGTTGTAGATAAACTTTCTAAATCTATAGATTGCACAATACCATTAATTGCATTTCCATCGTTTAAATTATCGCAAATTTCTAAGTTTGGTAGCGTTTTAGCAGAAGGTATGTTGTTAACTTCTAAGGTAATATGACTTCCGATATAAAAGCAACTAGAATCAATTGTACTATTTACTCTTGTAAAAATATTTTGTAACATTGGTGCGCTACTATTTCTATAATTTGAAATATCTATAATTGCATTTTGTTGATTCTGGGCGTCTTCTTGATTTTTATAATATTGAATAACTACCTGATTTTGGTTTCCTCCTAAAATCCCTAATAATTCTTGTTGAACTGATCTAAAGTTAAATGTTGAAATTCCGTCATTGTCATTGTTATTTTGATTGTCGTCACCATTACTGTCTAAATAATCATCGCACATAGTAAACGTTCTAGAAAAGCTTGATGGAATGTTAGTAACAGAAACAATTAAATTAATTTGAGCGATGTTAAAACATCCTGTAGAAGAAATAACTTTTACCCAAACTTTAGCTGTATTTGTTGCATTATAATTTGCGATCTCTTGTTGTGTAAGTACATTATTATCTAATTGTAAATCTGTAAAAGAGGTATAGAATTTAAATTCTTCATTTATAAAATTAGTTGATATTAAAGGAATTGCATTCAATAAATTAAAACCAGTTGTACCGTCTACATCAATATCACATGCCATTAAATCGACATTTTCATTAATAACAGGTAATGGTTTTACAATCACATTAAAAGTAGAAGAACTTGTAATACAATTCGTAGTATTATTTCTAATCCTAACATAAATTGGTTGCTTGTCTTTTGTAGTATTGGTAAAAGGAGAGTTCAATTGATTATTTCCTATATCTGCATCATTCTGAGTTAAATGATAGGTAACCGTAAAGTTATTTGGGTCTTGACTGCCAAGTAATATAGTTGTCTGACTTTCTAAATTAAAAGAATCAACAAATCCATCGGTATTATTATCACATATTTCTATGTCATTCAATTGATTTACAATAGGTAGAGGATTCACAATAATATCAAAGCTGGTAACATTATTAAAACAGTTGTTCAACTTATTTGTAACTCGAGCATAGATTGTTTGTCTGTCTTTTATCAAGTTTTTAAACGGAGAACTTAGTGCATTTGTACCTGTATTAGCATTAGATTGACTTAAATGATAAGTAACCGTAAAATTAGAAGCGTTTTGTCCACTCAGCAATATTGGAGTTTGACTTTCTAAATTAAAAACGTCCACAAATCCATCTGTATCATCATCACAAACCTCAATGTTATTTATAGTGCTTAATACTGGTAAAGGGTTTACAATTACATTAAAAGAAGTGGTAGCAATAACACAGTTAGAGGTGTTGTTTTTTACTCTAACATATATGGTTTGTTGGTCTTTAGTAGTATTGGTAAAAGGAGAACTCAAAGAATTATTTCCAGTATCTGCATCTTGAAAATTAAGGTGATACGTAACCGTGAAGTTATTTGGATCTTGATTTCCTAAGATGGTATTTGTTTGGCTTTCTAAATTAAAAGCGTCCACAAAACCATCAATATCTGTATCACAAAGTTCAATATTGCCAACAGAGTTTGCAATTGGTAATGGTTTTACAACTACATTAAAGGTAGTGGAGCTTGTAAAGCAATTCGTTGTATTATTTCTAATCCTAACATAAATAGGTTGCTTATCTTTTGTAGTATTGGTAAAAGGAGAACTAAGCTGATTATTTCCTATATCTGCATCATTCTGAGTTAAATGATAGGTAACCGTAAATTTATTTGGATCTTGGCTACCAAGCAATATAGTTGTCTGACTTTCTAAATTAAAAGAATCAACAAATCCGTCGGTATTATTATCACATATTTCTATGTCATTCAATTGATTTACAATAGGTAGAGGATTCACAATAATATCAAAACTGGTAACATTACTAAAACAATTGTTTAGTTTATTTGTAACTCGAGCATAGATGGTTTGTCTGTCTTTTATCAAGTTTTTAAACGGAGAACTTAGTGCATTTGTACCAGTATTTGCATTCGATGTACTTAAATGATAAGTAACCGTAAAATTAGCTGCGTTTTGTCCACTCAGTAAAATTGGAGTTTGACTTTCTAAATTAAAAACGTCCACAAATCCATCCTTATTATCATCACAAACCTCTATATTATTTATAGTACTTAATACTGGTAAAGGGTTTACAATTACATTAAAAGAAGTAGTAGCGATAGCACAATTTGTAGTATTATTTTTAATCCTAACATATATACTTTGTTGATCTTTAATGGTATTGGTAAAAGGGGAGCTTAATGAGTTACTCCCTGTATTTGAATCTAAAGGATTGGCATGATATGTAACTGTAAAATTATTAATATTTTGATTTCCTAAGATTGTATTTGTTTGACTTTCTAAGTTAAAAGTGTCCACAAAACCATCAGTATCGGTATCGCAAAGTTCTATATTACTTACAGGATTTGCAATTGGTAAAGGCTTTACGTCCACATTAAATGTAGTAGTACTTGTGTGACAATTGGTTGTGTTATTTCTGACTCTCACATAAATAGTTTGCAAATCTTTTATAGTATTAGTAAATGGAGAACTTAATTGGTTAGTTCCAACATCTGCATCATTTTGAGTTAAATGATAGGTTACTGTATGGTTTGTTGGACTTTGATTACCAAGTATTGTATTTGTTTGACTATCTAAGTTAATTGAATCTACAAATCCATCAGTATTAGTATCACAAACTTCAATCGTATTAACAGGATTTGCAACGGGTACTGGTGTTACAATAAGATTAAACGTTGTTTTGTCATTAAAACAATTTGTAGTTGTATTTGTTGCTCTAACATAAATTGTTTGTTGATAGTTTACAATATTTGTATAGGGTGATGTTAACGCATTTACACCTAAAGTTGCATCAGATTTTGATTGATGATAGGTTACATTAATTTGATTAGGGTTTTGACCTCCTAATATTATTGCTGTTTTAGATTCTAAATTAAATGATTGTACAATTCCATTATTAGCATTACCATCGGTTAAATCATCACATAATTCAATATTATTAACTTGTTGTGCAACTGGAATAGTAGTAACATTTAAAGTAATATGATGTCCAATATAAAAGCAAGTAGCATCTAATTTACTATTTACTCTCACATAAATGTTTTGTGTTCCTGGAGAACTACTATTTCTATAAGTATTAATATCAGTAATTTTATTTTGCTCTAAAGTTGCGTTGGCAAAATTTTGAAAATATTCTATAGTAATCTGATCTGAACTTACTCCTAAACTCGTGATAATTTCCTGTGTAACACTACTAAAATTAAAGCTCGAAATTCCATCTGCATCACTATTGTTGCTGTTATTATTTCCATTTGTATCTAAAAAATCGTCACAGGCAGTAAACGTTCTAGAGAATGTATTTGGAATATTTGTTACCGATACCGTTAAGTTAATTTGTGCAATTCTAAAACAACCTTTATTAGAAATAGCTCGTACCCAAACTTTTTTGTCATTTGCGCTAATAAAATTTGAAGATTCTACTTGAGTTAATGCATTTGTATTGGCTTGCGCATCAACTAGGGTAGGATAGAAGATAAAAGTTTCATTTACATAATTTGTGGAAATTAATATTGAGGCATCAAAAAGATTAAAACTTGTTTGTCCATCTACATCTGTATCACATTCTTTTAATGTAACCTCATTAGTAATGGTAGGTAAGGGGTTTACATATAAAGAAATGACATTAGAGGTTTCATTACAGCTATTTCCTGTTCTTTCTTGTATTACTCTATATTTATAATTATTTAATGATAATGATAAATTACTTATTTGTAATGAGGCCGTTGTTGCGCCTAGATAGGTAGAATTATTAGTGATGGAAGACCAAGTAGTTCCATTATCTGGACTTACTTCCCATTGATAGGAATCCGCCGTTGTATCTATAGTAATTACTGGATTAGTTCCTTCACAAAAAGTAACATCAACAAATGCTGTATTTATAGTGATTGGCGCAAAATTGATGTAATTTGTACTAGGAATAGTATATCCATCAGTTGCGTTTGTAACAATACCATTACTATTTGTTGTTAAAGGAAATTGTCCAATATAATTATCGGAATCATTATCAATAAAACCAGCTTCAATCACATCAAAACAACCATCGTTGTCGCTATCTAATTCGGCAGCATTAATTTTGTTATCACTATCTGTATCATTTACAGAATAATTTAAAATTCCGTTATCTGTATTGGTTTCTAAATTATTTACTAGACCATTTATACCTACAAGATTTGTTGCATTATCAATTATACCATCTAAATTTGTATCTGGTAAGTTGTGATTAGCTTCGAAAACATCATAAATTCCATCGTTATCAGCATCCAAATCAAGATAATCTTTTACGCCATCATTATCAGTATCTGCAATAGTTAGCGAGTTAAAAATGTTATCTAACCCATCAGAATTATCATCATTTCCTGAAAGAGTAATAATATTTCCTGTATGCTCAATTAAATCTGGAATTCCGTCATTATCAGCATCTAAATCATAAGCATCTTCAATTCCATCATTATCAGTGTCTTTTGCAAAACATTTAAGTTTAATATTACTTGCAAATTCTGTTGTAGCACCAAAATTACTCTGTTGATGTTTAAATGTTAAATTGTCAATATTAGTACTAACAAATTTAAAAGGAGTAGTTCCGTTTGGTGTTGGATTGAATACAAACCGAATTTCTACAGCAGAATAATTGGTTACACCAGTTTCATAAGCACCGTCAAAATTTGTATCCACTAATAAAATGTTATCTGGATCTATTAATGTGATGTTTTTTGAATTTGATCCAACTTTATATGAAAAATTTTCACCAGTTATTATAGTATGACTAACTGAAGGGTTTTGAATAATTTCTACACTAGAAGGTTTGTTAAAAGTTAAGGTATAATCTACATCAGAACTTAAAGAAGGAGGGATTTGAGTTGTGAAATTCCCTGTAATATCTCCAGAAACTGTTGATATACCGTTTTTATTTGTAGTTGAGGTTACAAAAGTAGTATCCGTATTTCCGCTTAGAAAAATTAATGAAGGCTGATTTACATTGTTGAAATTTAATGTAGCATCCCCTAAGGATTCATCACAATTTAAGATTCCGTCATTATCAATATCTACATCTAGATTATCGATTATGTTATCATTGTCATAATCTGTAGGACAAACACTTACAGGTACAATTGGTGATTCAAACTCTCTGTTAGAGCAAGTTACGGTTCCTCTTAATTTATAGATACCACCTTGGGTTGGCTTATATGTATTTGAGTTTGTGCCTACAAGTACAAACCCAGTTCCATCATCATAAAACCATTCTAGTTTATCAAATAAACCAATATTTTGTGCTTCTAATGTAATATTTGGTATACAATCTAAGTTACTTGCTAAACCTGAATTAAAATTAATTTCTGGTGGTGATGGAAACCCAGAATAAAAGCTTCCAGAAGTTGCAACACCATTTCTATTAAAATAGGCACAGTATAACTCACCAGTACTTTCAACAGAAATATTTCCAGTTAAACCAGTTACTTTATACGTTACATAATTAGGTTTTCCAGAAACATTAAATGGTCCTTGTGCTGCAAAATTAGAAATGTCTTGTCCATTTATAGAAACTGTTTCATTTACATTGGTAACAATGCTTAATCCACCGTCATAATTTGTTGAACCAATTACATCTATAGATGGAATATTATCTACATTTCCTCTATTTTCACAACTTATGGCGGGTACTAAAAACATTCCTTGATTTGCTTCACTAGTAGTAGCTCCAATACCCTGATACGCAAAAACATTTTCAGATGTTTTTACATACATATTACCATTTACATTAAAGTTATTTCCTTCAATTAAATAATAATCACCTGCATTTATAGTTGTTGTTGGGGTCGCTGCACCATTAATACTAATACTTGTATTGTCTGTATGCGCAACAATTAAAATATTTTCCCAACCATCTAAACCATCACCCTTAACAAATACATATTCTTTACCTAATTGAGAAATATCAACAATTTGGTCAATTCCAAAATCTCTACCAGTTCCATTATGAAAACTTCCATTGGCAGAACCAACATTAACAACTATAGGATTATCAGAAGTTACCAAAGCACCAACCAAACCATCTCTATTGATTACACTTTCTGAACTATTTGTAGCTACAATATAGCTTTCTCCTTCATTTAAAGTAACATTTACAGGTAACGTTCCAGCGTAATTTTTAATGCTTATTCCAGCAGGTAAATCAGAAAACACCACATTGGTATTATCTTCCGTAGCCATTACTGAAACAAAATTCAAATAATTTGTTTGCGGATTTTCATTGGTATAGCTTCCAACTCTAAAAGTTTTTCCAAGTCCAGACAAACCTTTACTTACTAATGCGCCAGCTTGAGTAGTTCCTCCAGCTCTTGCTCTAACAGAAACATAAATAGGTTCTTGGGCTTCAATGATATACCCTTTGTTATTTGTAACTGTGCTTGTTTGGCTAGACTGTTGAAACAATTGACTGTAACCAGTTCCTATATCAACTCTAAGTGGAGTGCTATTAGAAATTGTACCTGTAATATTTGAGGCAGGTGGCTGTCCAAGAAGTTTTATGGTATATGTTATGTTGTTGGCACTAGGTGTAGAAATATACAAATAGTGATCTTCGGGATTGGCATTACCAAATTCTGCATTGGTAATTGGCGGTATATAATGTTTCTTACTTAATTGTGAAAAAGCAGCATTAGTGCAAATACACAACAATAAGAAAATTATAATTCTAGGGGGATTATAATTCTTCATTACTTTAGGGGAGTAATTTATCTATCTATTTTATTAATTAAGGGTACGTATGTTTTTTTATTGCTTTACATATTTTTTGTATTAAAAATGTCCATAAATATATACTTTTTTTTAAAACTATTTCCTTAGTAAAGAAAAATTTCCTTTTCGCTCTCTTGCATTACCAGATTTATCAACTAACATAATTGAAAACCAATAATCGTCTGAAGGCAGTGTTTTTCCATTGTACGTGCCATCCCAACCTCTTCCATCAATAGGAACTTCTGCAACTGCTTTTCCAAATCGATTAAAAATATAAATTTTACTTGTTGGATAAAAAGTGGAATTAGCTCCTTTAATTCCCCAGGTATCATTTATACCATCATTATTTGGTGAAAAGAATTTAGGGAATTCAACTACTGATATTGATAGTTTTACCGGAACTCCGTTAATATCACAGCCATTTTTATCACGAACTAAAATGGTGTAAATTCCACCAACTAATTGATCGAAAAATGGATCGTATTGATAGTTTCTATAGGTATTTCCGCTTTCATCAATCAAGGCATATTCATATGAACCTATTCCTAAATTTTGATTACCCGTATTTATTTTGATTGAATTATTATCTGAATCATCAATAATAGTAATGTCTTCGTCTTTTATTTCTGCAATATTAGATTCAGTAACTTCAACAGTTCGTTCTCTAATACAGCCTGTAACTAAATCTGTAGCTATTACTTTGTAACTTCCTCCAGAAAAAACATCAACATTGTCTGTAGTACTTAGTGTTGTTCCGTCAGAAACTTTTGACCATTTGTAATTATATATTGCTCTAGGGTTTTCTACTGTTAAATTTACCGGTGGATTATTTAAACATACAATTTGTGGTGTTGTTACTTGAAAATCTGGTAACGGATTAATAATTAATTGAAATGTTAAGTCATCATTTACACAGCCAGTAGCTTTGTTTTCTATTCTAACAAAAATTGTTTCTGTTGGTGTAGAGTTTGTGTAAAATAATGGTAAAGGATTACTACCAGAAGTAGCATCTGTTTGATTTGAATGAAATGTTACATTAAAAACATCTTCATCTTGTGTCGTACCAAGAATTGTAGGAATTTGTACTGTTAAATCAATAGTATCTATTAATCCATTTGTATCATCTCCGTCATTATCATTATCACATAATGATAAATTAGATAATGTACTATCTGGATTTGCTAATGGTTCTTTATTGATAATAACATCAAAATTTGAAATTCCATTTGCACATTGTGTTGTTTGATTAAATACACGTACATATATTGTTTGCCTATCAGCAACAGTATTTGAATAAGGACTTAATAATGGATTAATATTTCCTTGTGCATTTGCTAATGAAGTATGATAACTAACGCCAAATTGTGTTGGATCTTGATTTCCTAAAATCCCTGCTGTACGACTTGTTAAATCGATAGATTGAGAAAATCCGTTACGTGCAGAACCATCTGTATTATCATCACAGATTTCTAGATTTGGAACAAAATTTGCTACAGGAACAGGATTTACAATTACATCAAAACTTGTATGGTCTGTAAAACAACCACCATTTGTGTTAGTTACTCTAACATAGACGGTTTGTTTGTCTTTTACTGTATTTGTAAATGGAGAAGTTTGTAGATTTAAACCAGAATTTGCATCTGCAGATGATAGATGATAAGTAACAGATAAATTTGGATTGTTTTGATTTCCTAAAATTGTACTGGTTTGACTTTCTAAATTAAATGACTGCATAAATCCGTTTATGTTGCTGCCATCTGTGGCATCATCACATAATACTAAATCAGATACATTTTGTGCTGTTGGTACCGAATCTATTTGTAAGAAAAATTCTCCAAATCCTTCACAATCATTATTTAAAGTACTTAAAATTTTATAATAAATAGGAAACCTTATACCTGTTGATGTGTCTATTAATGCACCATCAGCTCGTATTTTTGAGATGTTGTTTCTATAATTAGAAATATTAATTGGGTTTAAGGAAATATCTCTATCGTTTTGACTTTCATAAAATGATAACGTAGTATTTGCAGGTGCCGAAATTCCAATAATAGCTTCATCAAAAGAAGACTTTGGAAAATTTGTAATTTGATCTATATCAGAATTATTTCCAGGAGTATTATTTCCTTGTGTGTCTAAAAAATCATCACATTCCGGAGGGAAAATATTACTATATGGGTTATTTGGAGTTTGCGCAACATTAATAATTAATTCTGTTAACACACCTGCACAACCAAATTCTGAAATAGTTTTTACCCAAACATTTTTAGGTTGATTAAATACAACATCGTAATTTGTTGGGTTCACAATAAGATTAGTTCCAGCTTGGTCTTCATAATATTCAAAAGTACCATTTGGATTGTCTGAGATACTAATTTGTGATAAGGTTAAATTTAATGTAGTTGATGTTGAGTTTTGTGTATCAATACATTGCTTAATTATGACAGAGTTGTCTTTTATAATTGGTAAAGGGTTTACTGTCAGTACAATACTTGTAGAAGTATTTTCACAGCTATTTCCAGATCTATTTTGCTTAACTCTAAATTGATAATTATTATAGGTTAACGGAATATTTGTTATTTGTAAATCTTTTGTGATTGAACCGTTATAAATAGCATTATCATTAATAGTTGACCAATTAGTTCCATTATCTGTACTTACTTCCCATTGAAAAACATCTGCGGTTGAATCTATGGTTATTGTGGAAGTGGAGGCTTCACAAAAAGTAACATTTTCAAAAGGAGTGTTTAAATCTATAGGTGCTATAGTTATATAATTTAAGTTTGGAGCAGTATATCCATCAGGGATATTAATTACTTTCCCGTTTGCATCTACTTGAACAGGAGAAGGACCAATAATATTATCGTTATTCGGATCTAAAAATCCAGCTTCAATCACATCAAAACAACGATCTCCATCAGCATCTAAATCGACTGAGTTTATTCTGTTATCACCATTTATATCTGAAGTAGGTGTTTTTAGAATTCCACTATTTGCTGTTGTTTCTAAACTATTAACTAATCCATTCGTACCAACAATTGGGTTATCTATAACTCCATCTAGATTTGCATCTAAATTATGACCAGCTTCTGTAGAATCATAAATTCCGTCGTTATCAGAATCTACATCTAAATAATCAGGAATTCCGTCTTTGTCAAAATCTGAAATAGTTAGGTTGTTAAAAACATCATCTAATCCATCTAAATTTGTGTCGTTTCCTGTTAAACTAATTTTTTGACCTGCAAATTCATCAAAATCTTTAATTCCATCATTATCAGAATCTAAATCTAATGCATCTTCTATTCCATCACCATCAGAATCTTTTGCGAAACAGGTTAATTTTATATTTCCAGCAAAACTTGAGGCATTACTTACATTACTTAGTGTATGTTTAAAGGTTATTTTATCAATACTATTTCCTGCAATTTTAAAAGGAGTTGTTCCTTTAGGTGTAGGGTTTATTTGAAAGCGTATTTCAGTTGCATTATAGTTATTAATATTACTTTCATAAACTCCATCAAAATTAGTGTCAACTAATAAAATATTATCTGGGTCTATTAAAGTTATGTTCTTGTTATTGGGTGTAATTGTTAGTGAAAAATTTTCACCTGCAACATTTGTGTGAGTTATGGCTGTATTCTGCGAATATTCAATATGAGACGGTTTACTAAAAGATAATTCGTAGGATACATCTGAATTTAATGCTGGTTCTATACTTGTTGTAAAATTACCTGTTATATCGCCAGTCAAAGTTGAAGTTCCATTCGAAATAATCTTTGTAGTTACAAATGAATTATCAGTAGAATTATCAAGAAAGTTAAGTACAGGTATATTAATATCTGTTAAATTAATTGTTACATCTCCTCGAGATTCATCACAATTTAAGATTCCATCATTATCTGTATCAATATCAACATTATCAATAATAAGATCATTATCGGCATCATCAGGGCAAATACTTACAGGAACAATTGCAGATTCAAAAACTGCATTAGAACAATTTATTACGCCTCTTAGTTTATAATTCCCAGGATTTGTTGGTGTAAATTTGGCTGTTATATTTCCTGTTGGTTGGAACCCGTTTCCGCTGTCATAATACCATTCAAATGTATCAAAAGCACTTGTGTTTAAAGCTTCCAATTTTACATTTGGAATACAATTACCTAGAGTAACAACTGTTGCGTTAAAATTAATTTCTGGGGGTGACGGAAAGCCTGAGTAGAAACTCCCCGATGTAGCAAAACCACTACGATTAAAGTATGCACAATATAACTCACCAGTACTTTCTACTGAAACATTACCAGTTAAACCATTTACTTTATAAGTTTCATATTTTGTATTACCATCTACAGAAGTTGGACCAATAGTATTGAAAGAATTAATAGGTTGTTTATTAACTAAAATAGTTGCTCCTTTCTCTGAAACAACTGTAATTCCACCACTAAAATCTGTATTTCCAATTTTATCGATAGCTGCGATGTTATCTACATTCCCTTTATTTTCACAACTTAAAGGAGGAACAAAGAACATGCCCTGATTTGCTTTACTATTAGGATTTCCACCTATTCCTTGATAAGCAAAAACTGACTGAGAAGTTTTAACATATAAATTTTCATTTGTATATGAATCACCTTCAATTACGTAATATTCTCCTGCATTTATTGTTGCAATTTTTTGATTATTATTAATGAATATTTCTGTTTTATCTATGTGAGCTACCAATAAAACATTTTCCCATTCATCACCTATAGGCGAATTACCACCATTTCCTCTAATAAAAATATATTCATTTCCAACTTTATTGAAATCTACAATTTGATCTACACCATAATCTCTTCCACCTGTTCCTGTAGAAAAACTACCTGTAATAGAGCCAGTATTTACAACAATTGGTTTGTCTGATTCTATAAGTGAACCAACAATATCATTAGGGTCACCAGAATTAACCCCAGCTTGTACTGCGATAAAGTATGATTCTCCTTCTTGTAATATTGTTTGAATAGGTGTGTTTCCAGTATGGTTTACTATTGCTATCGAATTAGAAAAATCTCCAAAAGTTACTTTGGTATTATCTTCTGTAGCCATTATAGAAGCAAAATTTAAAAAACCATTTCCTAAAACTCCTTGCCTAACAAAGGCTCCGACTCTAAAAACTTTTCCTAATCCAGATAACCCTTTACTAACTAATGCCCCTGCTTGATACCCTGAGACTGCATCAAATCTAATAGAAACGTAGATAACATCTGTTGCCTCAATAATATATCCTCTATCTTTTATTATAGTATTTGACAAGTTAGAAGGAGCTGTAAATTGTGTGTCTCCATCTTCATCCAATATAGCTATGGGGTTAGACGGATCTTCACCGTCTTCTACTATTCTGTAAACAAATGGACTATTATTAGAAACAACCCCACTAAATATCTTGTTTGGAAAACCAACAGGTGTAACAGTAAATGCTACATTATTCTTTGGACTTGAAATATAAATATAAGTTTCCTTAGGTAAATCATTTTGATGACCAGTAATTGGCGGAATATAATGTTTAGTACTTAATTGTGCATGTATATTTGAAATTGTAAAAAAACAAAACAAAATAATAAAATAAATACCTGATCGCATGTATTTTTGAAGTTTAAATAGTATAACTCCAAATATATTTAAAAAGTATTATAAATCTCTCTTTTTTAACAAGACATATGATAAGTAAATAAAGATAGCAGTCCAAACAGAAACTATAATAATATCTGTAAACTGTACAGAAAAATCTTTACTTAAATTTTCTCCAATTTGGTTGGCAACAGAACGTACAGCACCTAACCTTGTAAACGGTTCTTTAATTAGGTTTGTCATTGCTTCTAAAGGCAAAAACTGCATAATATTATTTACACTTTCAGTTGTGTTTGAAACGTCTTTAAAGCTCCAAAATAAATAACCTTTTAACATACTTTCAATAAAAAACCACACTAACATTGCAGCAACTGCAAAAGCCGAACGTTTAATTAAGATTCCTAAAAATAATCCAAAGGAGAAAAAACCAACTAATTTTACAAAAAAAGCGAGCATGTATTCTAGGTCGGAACTAATTATTGCAAATTCATTATAATCTGAATAGATAAGACCAAGAACTAATGAAACAATAAATACAAAAACTGTAGAAGTTAGAGCAAATACTAGAACAGTATAAAATTTAGATAAGATAAATTCTTTTTTACTTAACCCGTCAATTAAATTTTGTTTAAGCGTTTTGTAACTATATTCATTTGCCATCATAGAAACAATAACAAGCAATAAGAAGAATTTGAAAATTGAAGCCATATAACTATTAAAATGCCAGATATATGGAAAATTAAAAATGCCTTGTTCAGCCAAATGAAATTTTACAGGACCAATATCAAACTTAATCGCAGCAATTAATGCAATTGATGTAAGTAAAACAAAATAAATTATAGATAATACTTTACTAGCTCTGTTATGTTTTATTTTATGAAATTCTATAGAAAGTAATCTTAGCATAATGTATGTTTTTTATCAAGTTAGTTCTAGACTGCGCTTGAACTGACAGCGTAATTGTTTAGTTGTTGTTGGTTAAATCTAAGAATTGTTGTTCTAAGCTTGGTTTACGTTTTACTAAGTGTGATAAAATCAATCCATTTTCAAATAAATATTGATTTATTTCTGTTGAAGAAATATCACTTTTTAAGGTCGCAATTATTGTTTCATGGTCTTTAGTAACTTTTACAATTGCTTCATGATTTTCTAAAATAGTTAATAGTTTTTCTTCATTTTCATCAATCTTTAGTTCAAATAAACCATTAGAAGCTGTCATTTCATCAACTCTTCCACTGTATAATTTAATTCCTTTTCTAATGACTACAACATGGCTACACACTTTTTCTACTTCATCTAATAAATGAGAAGCGAGTAGGATAGTAGTTCCATTTTTAGCAATCTTTTTAATTATTTGACGTATCTCATGAATCCCTTGAGGATCTAAACCATTAGTTGGTTCGTCAAGAATTAAAATTTCTGGATTATTTAATAAGGCAGAAGCAATCGCTAAACGTTGTTTCATTCCTAAAGAATAGGTTTTAAACTTACTATTTCTTCTTTCGTAAAGATTTACAACTTTTAATTTATCATCAATATTTTCTGTTGAAACACCTTTAATTTTACATATCAGCTTTAAATTTTGAGTTGCTGTCATGTACGGATAAAAGTTAGGTCGCTCTATAATAGCACCTACTTTTTTAAGCGCTTGATGCGTTGATAAATTACCGTCAAACCAAGAGAATTCTCCAGAAGTTTTATTAACTACGTTTAAAATAATTCCTAATGTGGTTGATTTCCCACTACCGTTTGGACCTAAAATTCCATAAACATTCCCTTTCTTAATATCAAAAGATAAATTATTTACAGCGTGAACAATTCCGAATTTTTTGTCAAGGTTTTTAAGCGATAAGATTGTTTCCAAAGAAGTTGATTTAGTCGATTATGTGTATATGACGACTAATTTACAAATTTGTTACTGGAAAAATTGTGGATTTGTTTATTTGTGTAATTGTTTAACTTAAAACAATATTATTTCTGCTTTAAAAAACGAATAAATAATTACATAAATAAACATTTATTAATATTCATTAAAATCGTAATCATCATAAGGATCTATATCATCCTTAAATTCATCGTCTAAATCTTTTCCAAAATCTTCTGCTTTAAACTCTTTTTCTGGAGCTTCTTTAGGAATTTCACCAACAGAAAGTAATGTTTTGGATTCAGTAATTAATTGATTATTAATATCTACAACTTCAACATAAAATGTCCACATATGCAAGAAATCGTATACATAAATAAGCTTATCATTAGTATTTACTAGTGTTTGATGCAAAATACAAGAAGCCATAGAAATCCCTTCACCAGCTTCTGCCATGTTAAATAATGGAATTTCTTCACCTTGATTCCATTCATCATCAGTTCTGTAAAAAGAAGCCATTTCTAAACCGTTAAATCCAAAAGCTTTTGCAATTGTAAAATGCAAATCCTCTAAATTAATCGTATTATTAATAGTTATTGTTCTAATTACATCTTCTTGAGTATCTAAAATTACTCGAACTTTGTACATAATAATTGATAATTTCTAATGCAAAAATACAATAAAATATATGTACTTTTACTGTGTATTTTAAGCGAAATTTTATGGATAAAAAAGCAATAATAGACAGATTAAACTTAATGTGTAAAAACACATTAATGGAAACATTATCAATGGAATTTATTCATGTTGATGATGAAACTATAACCGCAAAAATGCCTGTTAATTCTAGTGTGCATCAACCTTATGGATTACTTCATGGAGGAGCAACAGCTGCTTTAGCAGAAACAGTTGGAAGTTGTGCTTCTGCCATATTTTTAAATGATGATTCAAAATTAATATTAGGAATTGATTTAAGTATTAACCATATAAAAAGTAAAAGAGAAGGCGAAGTTTTTGCAACTGCTAAGCCAATTCATAAAGGAAAAACTACACATTTATGGGAGATTAGAATTGTTGATGAAAATGATGCGTTAATTTCTATTGGTAAACTCACAAATATTATTGTAGATAAGAAAAAGTAGTATGAAGCTTCTTACTAAAGTTTTAAAAATTACAGGAATCGTTTCTGTTGTTTTAATATTAGTTTGTTATTGGGTTTTTGTAACATTTACAACACCAAAATCCGATAACGAGGTTTTAGAAGTTTTTACAAAAAGTGCTATTCAACCCAAATTAACTAAAGAAAAATTTAAAGGTTTTGAATATCGAAAACTTGAAATAAAGTCAGATACGGTTCTGCCAACTATTGTATTTGTCCATGGTACCATAGGTTCGTCCACAGATTTTTCTAAATATATGTTAGATAGTTTGTTGCAAGCAAAAGCTAATTTTATTTCTTACGATAGAATTGGATATAATTATAATGATAAAAATGATGTGCAAGAAAGTATTGCTTTTGAGAATGCATTGTTGCTAAATGTTACCAAAAACCTCAATAAAGACAACACAATTTTAGTAGGATATTCTTTTGGTGGTCCAATAGCGTTAGCAACAAAAGAAAAGTTTAAGAAAGTTGTTTTATGTGCACCTGCAGTTTATAGTAAAGCTGAATTTATGCCATGGGCGTTAAATTTTTATCAATGGAAATTAACACGCTGGTTAGTTCCAACTATTTGGAAGCAAGCTTCTAAGGAGAAATTGTCTCACGCAAAAGATTTAGAGAATTTTGAAAATAATTGGAATACAAGTCCAAATAATATTATAAGTATTCACGGAACTACTGATTGGATTGTACCGTTAAGTAACTCAGAGTTTTTAGAAAAGCAATTTAATTCTGAACAATTTAAATTAGTAACGATTGAAAATGCTGGGCATGAATTAATTTGGAGTCATTTTGACTTTATTAAAAAACAACTTTTAATACATTTAGATTGAAAATAGTTAAACAAATAGAAGAATCATTTCAACAGAAATTACCCTTTGTTGCTTATAGGAAGCCAAAAGAAAGTTTAGTTTCCGGCTTATTTCAAAAAAATGATGAAGTTTTTTTTACTTCTGATTTTTCCGAAAGTGGTTTTGTGTTTGCTCCTTTTGATGCTGAAAAACCTAAAATATTAATTCCGAAAGAGCAATCAGAATTTATACAAGAAACAATTACTATTTCAGGAGAAGTAATTTCAACAATAAAAAATGTTAACTCTGATATTTCAGAAAAAAAAGAACATCTAAAAATGATTGAAAAAGCAATTGAAGCTATCAATCAAAATAAAATTAAGAAAGTTGTTTTATCGAGAAAAGAAGAAATTGATGTCTTAGATTTTAATATTGTTGAGGTATTTAAAAGGTTATTACTTAAATACAATAATGCCATGGTTTATGTATGGTATCATCCGGCAATTGGTTTATGGTTAGGAGCTACACCCGAAACATTTTTAAAGATTGATGGTAAAGAATTTACAACCATGTCTTTAGCTGGAACACAAACGTTAAAAAAAGACAAAAAAATAGTTTGGAAAGCTAAGGAAATTGATGAACAACAATTAGTTACAGATTATATTGTAGATAGTCTTTCTAACATTTGTGATGTAATTTCTATAGCAGATAGAGAAACGAGTATTGCAGGAAATTTGGTGCATTTAAAGACAAAAATTTCTGGAAATATAAAAGATCAAAATTCTAAGTTAATTGAAAAACTACATCCAACACCAGCTGTATGTGGAATGCCTTTATTGGCTTCGAAAGAATTCATTAAGGAAAATGAAATCTATAAGAGAACTTATTACACGGGGTTTTTAGGAGAGCTTAACATAGAAAATAAAAAATCTGAACTTTTTGTAAATCTCAGATGTATGAAAGTAGAAAATAATAAGGCTATTATTTTTATTGGTGGCGGAATAACAAAAGATAGCATTCCAGAAAAAGAATGGGAAGAAACCATTGCCAAGGCTCAGACTATGAAATCTATTTTATAAAAAAAAAGCTATAAACTTTTACGTCTATAGCCTTTTAAATGTATAAAATTTGAATTAATTATTTTAAAGGTACGACTTTTCTAAATATCCTCAAAAGAAACATCTGTAAAACTTTCTGGAGTTTTAGCTTCTTCTGTTGTAGGTTCTTCAGTTACCGCTTCTTCTTTCTTGTAATTTTTTTGATGACGTTCGCTAATTACTTCACTCCCTTTTTCATTAATAATGTAATCGGTTGCTTTTCCTAACATTTCATGAAAATCAGCAAAATCTTCTTTGTATAAATAGATTTTGTGTTTTTGATAATGGAAAGAACCATCATCATGAGTAAATTTTTTACTTTCTGTTACGGTTAGGTAATAATCGTCTGCTTTTGTTGCTCTTACATCAAAAAAATAGGTTCTTCTCCCAGCTCTTAAAACTTGAGAAAAAATTTCTTCTTGTTCAACTCTCTCTGCCATAATTTCTTAAAATAGTATGTTGTTTGTTATAATAATAAGCCAACAAAACTAACAAAATATTTCACTTGGCAATGGCTAAGGCTAAATTTCTTTTTCTAAAAGCTGTTGATTATAAAGTTCTTTATAGTATCCATCTTCTTTTATTAATTGATTATGAGTTCCTTTCTGAATGATTTTCCCTTCATCTAAAATAATGATTTTATCAGCATTTTTTGCTGAAGAAACTCGATGGCTAATGATAAATGTAGTTTTGTTTTTAGATACTTTATCTAAATTAGACAATATCTTTTCTTCGGTTTCTGTATCAACTGCTGATAAACAATCGTCGAAAATTAATATTTGTGGATTTTTAATGATAGCTCTAGCAATAGAAACACGTTGTTTCTGTCCACCAGACAATGTTACACCTCGTTCTCCTAAAATAGTGTCGTATCCATCTTTAAAATTGATGACATTTTTATGTACAACCGCATTTTTTGCTGCTGCTATTATTTCTTCTTGTGTAGCATTTTCATCACCAAACTTTATATTATTTCCGATGGTATCAGAAAATAGAAATGGATCTTGTGGCACACTCCCTATTTGATCTCTTACATCAAACAAATTACAATCTTGTATCGGCGTTGCATCTATTAAGACTTCACCATCCGTAACATCATATAATCTATTAATTAAACTAACTATGGTTGATTTTCCAGAACCTGTTTTTCCTAAAATTGCTAAAGTTTCACCTTTTTCAACAGAAAAACTAATATTATTTAAGGCTGTAATGTTTGTGTCATCATAGGTTATAGAAACATTTTTAAATTCAACTTTACCATCTATTTTTGTTGGTGTATCTACTGTATTCTGAATCTCTGGAATTTCTTTTAAAAACTCGTTAATTCTTTGTTGAGAAGCTTCTGCTTTTTGAACAATCGATGTCACCCACCCAACAACAGCAACTGGCCATGTAAGAATGTTTACATATAAAATGAATTCTGCAATAACACCAATTTTAATCTCGCCAGCAATGTATTGTTTACCGCCTATATAAATGACTAAAAGATTACTAATTCCAATTAAAAGTATCATTAAAGGAAAAAACAAGGCTTGCACCTTATATAAATCGATGTTTTTTTGTTTGCTTTGATCTGCTAGTTCATCAAAATTATCAATAATAGTTTTTTCTATTCCGTATGACTTTACCACATTAATACCCGAGAAAAATTCTTGATTAAACGTAGTTAATTTAGAAAGATATTGTTGAACAATTTTACTTCGTTTATTTATCATTCTACTCACAATAAATACTGAAACTGATAAAATAGGGAAAGGTAATAAAGTGTACATTGTAAGCTTAGCATCTACTTGAACCATTCTTGTAAAACCAACACCAAAAAGAAAGATTACATTTAAGGTATACATTACTCCTGGGCCAAAGTACATTCTTACATTACTTACATCTTCACTAATTCTACTCATTAAATCTCCAGTTCTATTTTTTTTATAGAAGTTTAAAGAGAGTTTTTGGTATTGCTGATAGATTTCATTTTTTAAATCAAACTCAATCAATCTAGAGCTAACAATCAACATTTGACGCATAAAAAAAGTGAATATACCAGCTAATAAAACAAAACCTATAATAAGTAAAATGTTAATGAATAACTTGTGTTTAACATATTCTAAATCAGTTATATCATCTTTAAGATAATCTTCAACAATGTTTAAAGATTTTCTAATTAATTGCGGAATTTCTAGTGAGAAAAACTTAGAGCAAATAGTAATGACAATTCCAAGTAAAAACCGCCATTTGTATTTTATAAAATATTTATTTAGATATTTAAGTGCTTTCAATGAGTGTAAGGAAAAAATTATAATTCTTGTGAGCGAAGATAAAGTTTTAAAAGGAATAATTTCTGTTAAACTGTTGGTTTTAATTTTAATATTTATTGAATAAGAAATGATAAAAAAAAGAATGATATTCGTCATTGTAGAATGATAAATAATACTATTTTTGTTGCTCGTTAGAAATTTTTTCTATCGTTTTTAAATAAGTTCTTTAGTAAAATGATAAACAGAAGACATATTAGAGTTAAAGTGATGCAGTCTTTATATGCAATGATGCAATCACATAATGATGATGTTATAAAAGAAGAAAAATTCTTAAAATTCAGTATCGTTAAAATGCTCGATTTGTTTGTATTACAACTTCAAATTCTTATTGAAGTACAAAAATTAGCAAATAAAAAGATTTCACTTTCAAAGAAAAAAATCTTAGCAACTAAAGAAGATTTACAACCCAACACTAGATTTGTCAATAATATTGTGATTAATAACTTGGCTAAAAGTCAATCTTTAAAAACATATATCGAAGATAAAAAACTGAACAATTGGGAGCTTGATGATGAGTATATAAAAATAATTTTTGATGCATTATTAAAAAGTGATTTATATAAGAATTATATGAATTCTGATGATGAATCTTTTAAAGTTGATAGAAACTTTGTAATCGACTTTTTTAAAGAGATTATTGCACCAAATGAAAAATTATTTGAATACTACGAAGATAAAATGATTACTTGGATAGACGATATCCCTTTTGTTAATTCATGGATTGTAAGAGTATTAAATAAGCAGAAAGCAGGTTCTACCTTTATATTAGGGAATATTTATAAAGATCAAGATGATGAAGATTTTGTAAGTGATTTATTTAAGAAAACAATATTAAATCATACAGAATACGAGAAAGATATTCAAGAAAAAACACCTAATTGGGAAAATGATAGGATAGCAGATATTGACATGATTCTGATTAAAATGGCTATTAGCGAATTCTTGAATTTCCCATCTATACCTACCAGAGTTACTATTAATGAATATATAGAATTAGCCAAAGATTATTCAACTCAAAAGAGCAGTTATTTTGTAAATGGAGTCTTAGATAAAATATCTAAAGAGTTTATAGAAAGCAAAAGAATTGTTAAAATTGGGCGTGGATTATTATAAATTATTATTTTTACATAAAATATATTAAATATCATGAAAAAATTAATTGTACTTATAGCATTTTTCACAAGCGCAACTTTATTAGTTTCTTGTGGAGAAACAAATGCAAAATCTAAAGTTAACAAAAGTAACTTAGAGACTGCAGCAAAAAGAGATGTAGAAATCAGTGAAGGAGCGCCAACAATCAGTTTTGATAAATCTGTGTATGATTTTGGAACTGTAAAAGAAGGTGATATCGTAGAGACTGCTTTCAAAGTAACTAATACTGGTAAAACAGATTTAGTCATTACAAACGCACAAGGTTCTTGTGGATGTACTGTGCCTGTATGGCCGAAAAAGCCAATTAAACCAGGTCAATCTGCTGATGTTCAGGTTAAATTTAACACTTCTGGTAAACCAAATAAACAAGCTAAAACAGTTACATTGTATACGAATACAGCGGTTGGTAGAGAAGTTTTAAAATTAACTGGAATGGTAACTCCTAGTGGTAAAAAATTAAATGTTAACAATAAGATTGATGCAAATCATATTCAAAAGTTAGATTCTAAAAAAAATAATTAATGTATTTAACAACAATATTTTTACAGTCTAGTTCTTCTATTGCTAGTATGTTACCTTTTTTAGCAATGATTTTGGTATTGTATTTTTTTATGATTCGTCCACAAATGAATCGTCAGAAAAATGAAAAGAAATTTCAAGCAACTATAAAAAAAGGAAGCAAAGTAATAACCTCTAGTGGTATTCACGGGAAAATCATTGAATTAAACGATAATGATAATACGGTAACCATTGAAACTGGAGCTGGTAAAATTAAATTTGAAAGAACTGCATTATCAATGGAGCTTAGTAAAAAATATGCTCCAGCAGTAGCTAAAAAGTAAAAAGATATTTTTATCTAATTAAAAAAGTGAGCAATAGCTCACTTTTTTGTTTTTAAGGATTTATGTAGATTGCATCATAATTTTATACTTTGAAAAAACCAACCAATATATCAAAAACATTTATCTACTTTTTAGTTGCTTCAATTTTAATTTGGATGCTTATTACTTTGTCTAAAGAATATACAACGGAATTCAAAATACCCGTATCCTATAGTAAGTTGCCACAAGATAAATTGATGCAAAAAGAGCCTGAGAAATTTATTTCATTAAGTATTACTGGTTCAGGTTTTAAAATTTTAACTAGAAAGTTTAGTCAAAAGAATATTGTTCTTGCTATCGATAAATTAATTAAAAAGAATAGTTCTCAATATTACCTTATTCCAGAGAAAAGAAAAGCAAATATTCAGAAACAATTAAAATCAGGATTAATTATTAATCAAGTATTAACAGATACTATTTTTATTGAGTTAGGTAGTTTAACCTCAAAAATGATTCCTGTAGTGCCAGATGTATCTATTAAATATCAATTAGGTTATAATTCTTCTAGTCTATTAAAAGTAGTACCAGACAGTGTTTTAGTTTCTGGAACAGATAATCAACTAGAAAATATTGTAGAAATCTTAACGGAGAATATTACTTTAAATGATGTTGCTACAGATTTTACTAAAAAGTTAAACTTGGTAATTCCAGAGGATGAGAACATAAAATTAAATTTATCGCAAGTAACTATTTCTGGAGAGGTAGATAAATTTACAGAGGGCGAGTATGAAGTTAATTTCTCTATAGTAAATGTACCTGATGATGTTAAATTGAATACATTTCCTAAAACAGTAAAAGTGATTTTTAAAGTAGGATTAAAAGACTTTCAAAAAATAAGCAAAAATTCATTTTCTGTAGTTTGTGATTATAAAATTTCTGAAGAAAATAATCTAAATTATTTATTACCAAAAGTTAAAGCAAAATCTTCTATGGTAACTTCCGTTAAAATTGTGCCAGAAAAAATTGAATACCTAATTATAAAATAATGGTAGTTGGTTTAACAGGTGGAATAGGGAGTGGAAAGACTACAGTACTTAATATCTTTTCTAACTTTAATAATGTAGCAATTTACCAAGCAGACATTGAGGCTAAAAAACTAATGAGTAACTCATTAGAAATAAAAAAAGAACTTATTAACGAGTTTGGTGCAGATGCATATATAAACAATAAATTAAATAGGTCTTTTATTGCAGGTATTGTTTTTAAAGATGCGGCTAAGCTAAAAACACTTAATAGTATTGTACATCCAGCAGTAGAGAAGCATTTTAAAGCATTTATTTTATCTAATAATACTAAAGACTATATTTTATACGAAAATGCAATCTTATTCGAAAATGGAAGTGATCGATTTTGTGATAAAATAATTACTGTTACTGCTCCTGAAAAAACACGAATTAATCGTGTTGTTAAACGAGATAATACTACCGAAATTGCTGTAAAAAATAGAATCAAAAATCAATGGAAAGAAGAAAAGAAAATACTACAATCTCACTATATAATTAACAATATTTCATTGATTGAAACACAAGAAATTGCTATAAGAATTCATAATATTTTAACAAATAATCAAGTTTACGTTTAAAAGTATTCAATGATTTTGTTAAAATCCTCTTAAAAACAAAGTATATTTGTTAATCTAAGTTAAAAAGCTAAACACCAAAAGTTATATAAAGTATTTTTGAATATGCGTAAGAAAATGTTTATTCTTATTGTTGTATTAATGAGTATTTCCTTGATTGGAATTATTGCTGTGCAATTGTATTGGATAAACAATGCCGTAGAAAGTAAAAAGCAGCAATTTAATAATGATGTAAAGATTGCATTAGCTAAAGTTTCTGATAGAATTAAAGATAAAGAATTTGATGAATTTTATGCACGTTACGGATCTATTTTTAACAATCAAAAATTAGCCAATGATGCAGAAATAAAAAACTATTTGTTTCAACAAATTGATACCGTTGGTAAGCGTAAATTTTCTTTTGGTGCAACTATTTTAGAAGAGAATATAAAGTTGCCGACAGATTTTTTAGATAATGATACTATTATGCTTAAGAGAATTATTTCTAAGAAAGATTTTTTTCAAACAAGTACTATTAGAAATACTGGAGATTTAAGCTCCTTACCAGAAGACACAAGATTTACATCTATTCAAAGAGAGTGGGCATTTGAAAAATTTCAAATAAATTCAGTAGTATCTGATTTTCAAGGGAATAAACCCATTCATCAACGAGTTAGTAATCGAGAAGTTAGTGAAGTTTTAGGTGAGGAGTTAAGGAAAAGAAATATAAATATAGCCTATAAATATGGTATTTATAGTAACGATGGTTTAGCAACCAAACTAAAATCAGGATATTTTAGAATTGACAGAAAAGAAAGTCAGAATTATCCATTGTTTAGAGATGAAAATGGACATAGTGATTATAAATTACATGTAACTTTTCCATCAAAAAATAAACACATTTTAGCAGAAATATCAAATATATTATTGCTTTCGTTATTTTTTATATTCATTATTATCATTGCGTTTTCAAGTTCATTATATCAATTAATTAGACAGAAAAAAATATCAGAAATTAAAACAGATTTTATTAATAATATGACTCATGAGTTTAAAACGCCAATTGCAACGATTAATCTTGCTCTTGATGCCATTAAAAATCCAAAGATTATTCATGATGAAGAAAAAGTGAAGCGCTATTTGGGTATGATTCGTCAGGAAAATAAAAGGATGCATGGTCAGGTAGAAAATGTTTTGAGAATATCAAAATTAGAAAAGAATCAAGTTGATATTAATAAAGATGCAGTTGATGTACATGATATTATTGATGAAGCAATTTCGCATGTAGATTTATTAGTAAAAGATAAAGGAGGGACTATTACAACACATTTGGAAGCAATTACATCAGAAGTGCTAGGTAATCAGCTTCATTTAACAAATGTAGTTGTAAATATTTTAGAAAACGCATTAAAATATTCTGATGAGGCACCGAAAATTGACGTGTACACAGAAAATACAAATAAATATTTCATCTTAAAAATTAAAGATGAAGGAATTGGAATGAGCAAGCAAGCTCAAAAATATGCTTTCGATAAATTTTATAGAGAGCATAAGGGTAATATACATAACGTAAAAGGTCATGGTTTAGGATTAGCCTATGTAAAAGAAATCATAGATAACCATCAAGGCACAGTTATTGTGGAAAGTGAAAAGGGCAAAGGAAGTATTTTCACAGTAAAATTAGGAATAATTTAAAAATGATATTATGGGAAGTAAAAAAATTTTATTAGTAGAAGACGATCCAAATTTTGGAACCGTTTTAAAAGATTATTTAGCATTAAATGATTATAATGTTACACATGCAAAAGATGGTATAGAAGGCTTAATTATGTTTAAAAACAGCGATTATGACTTATGTATTTTAGATGTAATGATGCCAAGAAAAGATGGCTTTTCTCTTGCGCAAGATATTAGATCGACAAACAAAGAAGTGCCAATTATTTTCTTAACGGCAAAAACCATGAAAGAAGATGTATTAAAAGGATACCAAGTAGGAGCAGATGATTATTTAAATAAACCATTTGATTCTGAAGTATTATTGTTTAAAATCAAAGCAATTTTACAACGTAAAGAGGCTGATAAATCTGCAGATAATGAGCAATTTGAGTTTGAAGTAGGGTCTTTTTTCTTTAACTCTAAATTACGTCATTTATCAGTTGGTAAAGAAGGAGAACCACAAAAATTGTCACCAAAAGAAAGTAAGTTATTACGCATGTTGGCAGTTCATAAAAACGATTTAATGCCGCGTGAGCTTGCATTAACAAAGATTTGGAGAGATGATAATTATTTTACATCTAGAAGTATGGATGTATACATAGCAAAGCTTCGTAAATATTTAAAGAAAGATGAAAATGTTGAAATTTTAAATATTCATGGAGAAGGTTTTAGATTAGTAGATAAAACCTAATTAAGTAAAGATATTCCCAAATATAAAGCTCAACTTTGATAAAGTTGAGCTTTTTATATTTTCTATAAATTGACTATTTATATAGATCAAAAAAAGTTTTTATTTTATTAGTTGCTTCATTTAAGTCTATTGTAGATAAATCATGACCTTGATTTGGATAAAAAGTATGTTGATTAGCTACATTAAAAGTATTTAATTTATCTAACAAACGTTGAGATTGAGATAGAAAAACTAATTGATCATTTTCTCCATGTAATAATAGAGTAGGTGCAGATTTTTCATCAATATGAGAAATTGGACTCGTATTTTTATATAAACTTTCATTCCCACTTAATGGAAGTCCAAGAAAATTTAATGCTATATTTTGAAATGCCCCATTAGGAGAATTTGTAAATGCTGGATCTAGAAAATCGGTAGGACCAGCTAAAGAACAGACTGCTTTTACATTTTTAGCAGTATCAGTAAAATAGGAGTATAATAAAGCTAAATGACCGCCAGCACTATAGCCAATAAAATAATATTTTCTAGAAATAATATATTCATCTTGCTTACTTTTCAATTCAGAAATTAAAGAAGAAATATCGTTAATCTGTGCAGGATGTTGATTACCCGTTGCGCCAGCTAACCTATAATTTGTATTTACAATGGCATACTCTGAGCTGTTATTCAAAAATAAATTAACAAAAGTAGTCATGTCAGATTTATCGCCTTGAGACCAAAACCCACCATGAATTAATACAATTACGGGTGTATTAGCTGTTCTTCCTTTAGGTAAATAAATATCATAGTTTTGGTTTTTTTCAGAACCATAGGTTTTATTTATAAATTGTGCCGATGAAATTTCTTTTACAATTCCATCTTCCGTTGTACAAGATAAAAAGAGAAATAAAAAAGAGAGCGATACAATTTTTGTAAATTTGAAATTCATACAAATAGATTTAAGTTTTTCTATTGGTCTCAAATTTAACACCAAAATGTCACACTTCATCAAAATATATAATGAAAATCCAAATCCTAAAGAAATTGATAGGGTAGTGGAAACATTAAAAAAAGGTGGACTTATTATCTACCCAACCGATACTGTATATGGTTTAGGTTGTGATATTACTAATACCAAAGCATTAGAAAAAATTGCAAGAATTAAAGGTGTGAAATTAGAAAAAGCGAATTTTTCCTTTATTTGTAACGATTTAAGTCATTTATCAGACTATGTTAAGCAAATTGATACACCAACCTATAAAATTCTAAAAAGAGCATTACCTGGACCTTATACGTTTGTTTTACCAGGAAGTAATTCACTGCCAAAAGTTTTTAAGAAAAAGAAAACGGTCGGAATTCGAGTGCCTGATAATACTATTGCTAGAACTATTGTTGCTACCTTGGGAAATCCAATTGTATCAACCTCAATTCATGATGAAGATGATGTTTTAGAATATACTACTGACCCTGAATTAATTTTTGAAAAATGGCAAAACTTAGTTGATATTGTTATTGATGGTGGTTATGGCGATAATCAAGCGTCTACAGTAATTGATTTAACTTCAGATGAACCTGTCGTAATTAGAGAAGGAAAAGGAAGTTTAGATATTTTGTAAATTTATTTACTAATGTAATTCTAAGCTTGTCTGAAGATTTTTTTGAGATTTCGAGCGCAGTCGAGAAATCTAATTATTTCAACTTCTCAAATTTACTTCTTCCCAAGACAAAATATTGCCAAACAATAGAAGTATGTAGATTGTAATTTTCTTTTTTTGATAATTTCTTACGTTTCTTTAAAAATCTATTTAAATTTTTATAAAAACTGATATGTGCTTTTAAAATTGCAAAAGTATGTACAGGTCTAAATTCTAATAGGAACTTTATACCTGCAATTCCATCTAAAAGTAAACGTGAGAAAACAACGAATAAAAACCATTTCTTTGGCACATTTTTCACCACATTTAATAAACTATTTCTAAAATTTAAAAATGTTTTCTGAGGATTCGTTTCTTGCAATGTTGCTCCACCAACATGATAAACCGTTGATGTGCCCACATATTTAATATCAAAACCATTATTTTGTATACGCCAACACAAATCTATTTCTTCTTGATGTGCAAAATAATCTTCATCAAAACCAGCTATTTGATGATATACTTTAGAACGAATAAAAAGACAAGCACCCGAAGCCCAGAAAATATCTGTAGTATCATTAAAATGTCCTCTATCGATTTCTAAATCATTAAAAACGCGTCCTCGGCAATACGGATAGCCATATAAATCTAAAAATCCACCACCAGCACCAGCGTATTCAAACTTAGTTTTATCTTTAAAATCTAACAATTTAGGTTGAATGATAGCAGTGTTTTCTTCACGTTTAAAAACGTCTAAAACAGGTGATAACCAATTTTGAGTAACTTCAATATCAGAATTTAACAAACAATAAATATCAGCATCAATATGTTGTAAAGCATCATTATACCCTTTTGCATAGCCGCCATTCTGCTTGTTTTCTACAATTTTTACAGTAGGGAAATGTTCTTTAATAAAATGTTTAGAATCATCTGTAGAGGCATTATCAGCCACATAAATTATTGCTTCTTCAGAACTAAAAGAAACAACTGATGGTAAAAACTGTTCTAAGAGTTTTTTTCCATTCCAATTTAATATGACAATAGCAGTTTTCAAGGAAGCGAATTTACAGTTTTAATGCTGATATTAGTTTTAAAAATATCATAATTTATCTTGATGTCTCCTCGAGCGCAGTCGAGAGGTCTTTGTAGCAAATCTCGACTACGCTCGACTTGACAATTATTTATAATCCGGAATCTCTTCTAAAAAAATAAAGGCTTCGTTTTCGACATCTAATTTGCAGAAATAATGCTCTAATCCGTTGGTTACAATCAAATAGTTAGCATTCAGTTTTAAATTGTATCGTGCAATTTGATCAAAAGTATCTTGAGATATTTTTATACTTGGTGCTTTGCATTCGACAATAATATTGTGAGTTCCATCCGCAGAAAAAATTAAAATATCAGTTCTTTTTTTACGATTATTAATTGTGAGTTGTTTTTCTAATGCAATTAACGAAACTGGATATTTTTTTTCTTGAATTAAAAATTCTACAAAATGTTGACGTACCCATTCTTCTGGAGTTAAAACCACATATTTTTTTCTCAATTTATCAAAAATAAGCGTCTTATTTTCGTTACTTTTGAGTTTGAATTTATATGCGGGAAGATTCAATTTTTGCATCAATCAAATGTACAAAAATCTTCCAGTATGTCATTCCCGTGAAAACGGGAATCCACAGTATTATTAATAAATAGGTTCCTGCTTTCGGAGGAATGACAATTAAGAATGAACGAAGTAAAATCCATAGTGTCAGATATACAAAACGGTAACTTAAAACCTATTTATTTTTTAATGGGAGAAGAATCGTATTATATAGATAGAATCTCTGATTTTATAGAAAACAACGTTTTAGAAGAAGCGGAGAAAGGATTTAATCAGATTGTCATGTACGGTAGAGATACCTCTATTGAAGACATTATTGGTGCTGCAAAGCGTTTTCCTATGATGGCAGAAAAACAAGTCTTAATTGTAAAGGAGGCGCAAGATTTAAGCAGAAATATAGAAAAGTTGGTTTCGTATGCAGAAAATCCGCAACCCTCTACGGTCTTGGTTATTAATTATAAATACAAAAAACTAGACAAACGTAAAAAACTGCATAAAGCGATTGCTAAAAACGGATTACTTTTTGAAAGTAAGAAATTATACGAAAATCAAGTAGGAGATTGGTTACGTAGAGTGTTAAGTGGAAAAGGCTATCAAATAGAACCCAAAGCTACACAAATGTTGGTTGAGTTTTTAGGAACCGATTTAAGCAAGATTTCTAACGAGCTAGACAAACTAACCATCGTTTTACCAAAGAAAACAATTATTACTCCGGAACATATTGAAGAGAATATTGGGATTTCGAAAGACTTTAATAATTTTGAACTCCGCAAAGCAGTAGGAGAGAAGAACGTTTTAAAAGCCAACCGAATAATAAATTATTTTGCACAAAACCCAAAGAATAACCCGTTGGTGATGACTATTTCTTTGCTAAATAGTTTTTTCACCCAGCTTCTATTGTTTCATGGTTTAGAAAATAAATCGAAGGCTTCTGTGGCAAAAGGATTAGGTATTAGCCCGTATTTTGCTGACGAATATTTTAATGCTGCTAGGAATTACCCAATGCGTAAAGTTGCACAAACTATTGCTTTATTACGAGAAGCAGATGTTAAAAGTAAAGGGGTTGGTGCTAGCCAAACACATGCAGATATTTTAAAAGAGCTGCTGTTTAAAGTGTTGCATTAATTAAAATTAATGGTTTCGTTGACGGTTGGTATAAGAATATGTAGCCGATTGCGTGGCACTTTCCTGTCAATTCACACAAAAGTTGAAGCTAGCTACAACCTATGATATTACTACTGTTTCGGCTATTATTTTTATACTTTGTTGTGTGTTCGTGCTTTTAGTCTTTCGATTGAAGTATTTTTTTTATTCCATTTTCTTTACAATGCATCCCATCGTAAAAAAATGTTTCATCTAATCCTATTAAAGTGGGACTAAATGACCCATAAAGTTTAATATTATGGTATTTTGCATACTTAATAATCAAATTTTCAGTTTTTAAAACCATAGGGTAATCCTCTTCAATTCTATTATAAATTTTAGGATGAAGAGGGCAAAGAAAAAACTCAATAATTATATTATTTTTTTTCATATCACTTATTAATTTCTCAAATTCAGCCCAAATACTTTCATCTATAGAGTTAAACCTTTCAATACTGGGTAAATCACCTGCTAATAATGAACTAACCTTTTTTTCTATTTCAATCTTTGAAGCATCTCTATATGATTTACCATAAACATGAGAGCCATCTGTTAGTTCTGTAATTGTAATATTAAATTTATTGCGAGTTGCTAGGGGTTCACTTTTTCCGGTAATTACTTTAAAGAATTTTGGTAATGAACTTTGAAAATAAGATAATGAAAAAAATTCTTTGTATTTGTTTATTTCATTATTTGCTTCTTTTTTATTATAGAAATTATAATAAAAATGTTGAATTGATTTCCATCTTTCTTGAGTACTATTTTTATTAAATTGATATGGTGCAATATTAATAATAATCGTTTTAGGTGTTTTATTATATTCCTTATAAATCTGATAAATAGCAATATAATCTTCGAGACTTGCACCACTTACTGAATTATTATAAATGTTATTGTTTTTCAATAATGTGCGATCTATAAACATTGAGCTACTAGAACCCAAGACTATGATTTCAGGAGCCTTTTTCATTGTTTTAATTATTTCTTTTTGAAATAACCGTTCATCATAATTGTGTAAGTTGGTAACATAATTTTTCTTTGCAATAATTTTGGCGATTTTAAATTCATATCCAGCTTTAAAAAGGTTTGCGGAATCACCAATATAGTTTACAACTACTAATATTAATATAATAGGGATTATTAATGTTGAAATATTAATGACAAACTTCTTCATTGTTAAAATTTAAAATAGATAAACTGATTTGTGCCAAAATCTCCAAAGTAAATTATAGCAAATATAATTGTAAAGTATAGTGTATATTCAAGCGGTTTGTTGATCTTTAAATTAGATAATGGGAATTCATTTTTTCTTGATAACCATTCAACTATTACGAAAATAAACAAAAAGATTATTGTTGTTAAGGCTAAAGACATTCCTGTTAGAATTGGTTTTGTGAAAAGCGATGGTGATATTATTTTTAATATATAACTTATTGCCTGATCAATATTTTCAGCTCTACACATTATCAAACCCAAAGTCACAATTAAAAAGGTTCTAATAATTCTCAAAGAGTCATTTAGTGATGGTAACCCTAACTTATTTGTTTTTAATTTTTTCTTTTTAAAAATTGAGCCAGTAAGAATCAAAGGTATGAAAAGTAAGCCATTATATAAACCGAAAACAACGAACGTCCAAGTAGCCCCATGCCACATTCCAACTAACAGCATATTAATAATTATAGCTAGAATGATACCCCAAATACCAAGGTTTCTAAATTTAACATTTAGCGGCATGAAAATATAATCTGTTAACCAGGAAGTTAATGATATATGCCAATTTCTCCAGAATTCTGCTAGATTTCTTGAGAAAAAAGGGTAATTAAAATTTTTAGTAATTTGAAAGCCTAGAATTTTCCCAACACCAATGGCCATATGCGAATATCCCGAAAAGTCAGTGTATATCTGAAAACTATACAGAATTGCTATAATTAGTAATGTACTTCCTGATTGATTGGGAATATCAGTCCAAACGTCATTAATTAACCCAGCTAAATTATCTGCAATGACCACTTTTTGAAATAACCCCCAAAGTATCTGTCGGCAACCATCTACAACTAAATTATAATCAAACGAACGTTTAGATTGTAATTGCGGTATAAAACGATTGGGTCTATCAATTGGACCAGATAGGATTGTTGGAAAAAAGGCAACATAGGTTGCAAAGTCAACAAAATCCGTAGTAGCCTCCATTTTACCTCTACGTACTTCTATTACATAACTTATAAGTCTAAAAGTAAAAAAACTAATCCCCAAAGGTAAAATGATATTGAATGTTGTAGAATTTACCTTTAGTCCAATTGTATTAAACAGATCAGAAAAAGATTCTATAAAGAAATTTAAATACTTAAAATAAAGCAATAGTCCGACACCCAAGAACACCCCCAATGAATTAAATATCAAAGCTTTTTTCTCTGTGCTTTTTTGAATTGCTATCCCCAAAAAATAGAAAATAGTCGTAGCAACCAATAACAAAGGTATCATCTCCCAATTTGCATAACCATAAAAGAAATAACTAGCAAAAAGCAGTAACAAATTTTGAGTTTTTGCTTTTTTCTTCAATGGTGAATAGTACAGAAAAAAGACGATTGAAAAAAAAATAAAAAAGCTGAATGAATTAAAAATCATTGGATGGGAATTTAAACTTTGATCTTTTTATTGTAATTATTTAGTTTTTATGATAATCCCGTGACCGTTCAGGTTATGGATTTTAAATCCATCTGTAAGATCTAATGAATTGAAATATTTGGTAATACCTTCACAAGTCCAAAATCCGTAATCGTCAAACACAACGGCTCCTCCTACTTCTAACCTAGCCCAAGAATATTCGAAAATATCCTTAGCGGATTGATAAGTATCAACATCAATGTGGCATAATTTAATTTTTTCAATTTTTAAATTTGGGAAATCATCAGGGAAAACACCTATTAGAACAACGGAGTTTTTTGATTTCACTTTTTCCAACAATTCATTTACTATTCTATCAGAAGTATCGGAATGCTCTCCTCCTCTATATACGGTATCTTCCTCAGTGGCCTTTACAACACCAGTAAAAGTATCGGCTAGATAAACTTTGGAATCACTATCTTCAGAAGCTTTACTTAAAATTGCTCCTGTACCACCCCGCCAAACACCAACTTCAAGAATGTCACCTTCTATTGTCTTCATGTTTTTTACTAATGTCCATAATTCATAGCTACGATAAATATCAACTAAAGTGTTGTCTTTTACAGCGTCATAGAGTTTTTTAAATTCAGAGTCTGTTTCCCATGGAGAATAACTTGCATATGGAATAACTTGTTTGTGAATTATTTCTTGATCAAACTGAAAGAATGTAGTTTGTCTTAGAACATTTATGAGCTGTTCTCGTTCATTATGTAATTGTTTCTCATATTTTTTGCCCATGTTCTTCTTTTTTTATTAATATGTAGAAAGTATTAGTTGGTTGAATTTGCATCACTAAATATTCTTGTTCGATAGTAGTTTTTTTGTTGATTTCGAATCCTAAATCGGTTACGTATTTTTCAAATTCAACATGGTCTTTATGGAAATTATATAAATGATCAAATTGAGGGAGATCGCTTGCGGTGGTTAAAATTAGTTTCCCTTCTTTGTCAAGTGATTCATAACAAATTTTAATTAATGAATAAGGATTATCTAAATGTTCAAGCAGTTCGATTATATATATTGTATTGAAATATTTTTTCTGTTGGCCAGTGTACAATTCTTCAAAAAACCTTACAGAAGGGTAGTTTTTTTGTACAAATGAGTTTAGGGACAAGTCATATGCGTATATAGTTTCATAGAAGGATTGAGTAATCGAAATTTCTAAACCAGGACCAATTCCTATATACAAAGCCTTACCAGAACAATTGCTTGTTTTTAGTAAATCCATAATTTGAAACCTGTGCGGTGCAAAGAGAACAGACATCAAAAGGACCAAATCATATTCAACCCTACTCGGGCTATAATTATTTATCCCTAATTCACAAGGGTATTTTCCTGTTTTTATAAACCTTTTACAGTCTTTGTTGAAGTAAAAAATAAACTCACCATATATATCGGTTAGATCATCGGAAGTTAGTTTCTGATGGTCTAAATACGATTGAAGGTATGTTGTTGTATGTTTATAAAGTTTTGATTCTTTTATTTCATCAGGACAATTATCATACAATACCGCAAGTAATCTGTTTTTAGAAGTGAGTTTTTCTAGGAGTGTCATTAAGATCTTGCTCTTTAATAAATGATTTGATAGAGGTTATGTTATTTGTTTTTAGCCCCAGGAATATTGATGTGGTGTTAGATAAAAAACAATGGATTTATATTACAGCTTCTTAAGTATGCATGAAATCATTTCAGAGATGTTCTTCCATGAAAGAATCTCGTTAGATGCAAATCTTATTTTAAAATGTTTTTCAACTGCAACAACTAACATTATATGAGTTAGGGAATCCCAATCATCCACATCATTCACTGTTGTAGCTCCCGTTAATACAATTGAATCATTATCCAATTGGTCACGGAAGATTTCTTGTATTTGAATTAAAATTTTTTGATTTTTCATTTATTTTGTTGTTATAAAACATTCTTTGTTTGTGTAATTTGCAATATCTAATTCATAAAGGTTTCGATCGTCGGTAAATATAGATAAAAAACCAAGTTCATGATAATGATTTTTCATCATTTTATTTTTAGGTGTTTCTATGTATTCACCAATAATTTTTTTGAAACCATTCTCTTTTGCATACTTAGTAATTGTGTTTAACGTAAAGTTTTCCATTCCTCGTTTCAAAACACGACAGCTCATAAACCATGTATTAATAAATAGTGTTTCTTTGTTTTTTTTCTCAAGTATGATAACACAAATTAATCCATTATCTCCATATTTATCTGAAAGAGTAAAGCTAAAATCTCGGAAATTATCGTCATTAGAAATGTTTTCAATGTCTGCTTCTAAATATCTGACATTACGGAGATTAAATTGATTGCTCCGCTGTGAAAGCTGTGACACACGTGGTGTGTTAAATTTATCGAATGGTTTTACTTCAGAAACCATGTCCATGCTTTTTAGAAATTCAGCTTCATTGGTAAAACTCTTTTGCAAGATAACTCTTTGATTTTCTACTTGATATTGCTTTGTACGGTCAACATCAGCGTAAGAGTATGATACTGTTTCAAAAAGATTCAGACTATAAAGATACTCTAGATATTCTCCTGGATCTTCAGGGAGTTCAGGAACAGTAATCCCAGGTACATTCTGACGAACCATGTTCCGCTCAAAAGGATTATCATCTAAGAATACCATTGAATCAAAACCTATATTTAGAATAGACTGAATTTGCCGGATATTATCAGCCTTATTATCCCAATTTGCCTTAAACACAGCGATATCACTCAGTTTTAATATCATGTCAGGATGTTTTTCGAAAGGCTCTTTAGCAATTTTTTCAGTATTTTTAGAGCATACAGCGAGAATAACACCTCTGTTTTTTAATTTTTTCATCCATTCTTGAAATTCAGTGAAAGCCTTTCCAATGCCTAAACCATGACCTAATTGGATGTTTTCCAAACCATCATCTCCAATTACTCCGCCCCACATCGTATTGTCTAAATCTAATATCAAACATTTATTGAATCTTCCTTGAGCTGCGCTAATAAGATCCATTGCGCGTGAAGCTACATAAGGAATAGCATCAATTGAAAATATCATTTCTGTAGTTACATATACAGACGAATTAAACATCATATCTCGTCCGAATTTATTTTGTAAAGCCGCAATATCGCAAATGAAAAGATTGGAGTTTTGCTGAGCCAAATTCATCAGCTCATAATTGAGCTTTCGAATCTGGTATGTAAAAGAACTTTCTACTTTATTGGCATAACTTCCAAATACGTTGTCTTCAATTTCTGGATAATTGAAATAAATCAACCTCGATAGAATGGAGTTGCACATCAATTTTATGAATTCTAATCGTTCATCCGCAACAAGACTTTGACTTTCAGCAACCTTTTCATTATAAGTAGATAATAATTTGTGCGTAGATTGAGAAACGACTACATAATCAGCATCAAAACTATATAATTCAGATGTTGGGTCAAGAAATTGTTGTTCTACTTGATTATAATCAGCTTCAAAAAATTCAATGTTGTATCCTCTTTCGACTCCTACTCCCCTTATTGCTATTCCCAAAAACTGTGTTGCATTATCCCCTAATAGAGCAACCTTTATAGTTGGAAGCGCCTTTAAATCCTTTTTCAGATTTTTTTTGAGTTCTTTGAATGTACTTATTATCATAAATATTTTCTCTTTATAGACTATTCTAATCTTTTTCTTAGCATGACACACAACTTCACGAATATGCATCGTTTTAATGATTTATATTCGGAGTTAACGAAGTTATCATTTTTCAAGTAAAAAATCAAGAGAAAAAACACCCGTTTTCTAAAACAAAAAAACCTCGCAAAAAGTGAGGTTTTATATGTCTAAAAATAATAAGTTTTTATTTTTCAGCTTTATCAACTACCACACGATTTTCTCGGTTGGCCAATTCCCAAGTCGTATGAAAAATCAAACGTGTTCTTTTTTCTAATAATGGGTAATTAATTTTATCAGGTGTATCAGAAGGTTGGTGGTAATCTGCATGCACACCGTTAAAGTAAAAAATAATAGGAATATTATGTTTTGCAAAATTATAATGGTCAGATCTATAATAAAAACGGTTTGGGTCGTTTTCATCATTATAGGTGTAATCTAAACCAATATTGGTGTATTTAGTATTAATAGCTTCAGAAACATTATGTAGTTCTGTACTTAATTTATCAGCACCAATTAAATAGATATAATCTGGGTTTTCTGTATGATTTTCATCAACTCTACCAACCATATCTATATTTAAATTAGTGACAGTATTTGCTAAAGGAAAAATTGGGTTTTCTGTATAATACTTAGAACCTAATAATCCTTTTTCTTCACCGGTAACATGTAAAAATAACACTGAACGTCTAGGTTTCTTCCCTTTTTTAGACGCTTTTTGAAATGCTTCTGCAATTTCTAAAATAGCTACAGTTCCAGAACCATCATCATCTGCACCGTTATAAATTTGTCCATTTTTAACACCTTCATGATCCAAATGCGCAGAAATCACAACAATTTCTTCAGGTTTTTCTGTTCCTTCAATAAAAGCAAGTACGTTTTCAGAATCGTTTAATTTCATTCCTCTACGGTTATTACTTAAATAAGCAGAAGGCACTTTTTGGAAGTAATTATCAACTCCTGCAGGAGAAACAATACCGTTACTTTTATAAAAGTTTCTTAAATATTCTACCGCTTTTTTCTGACCTGGTTCTCCGGTGTTTCTACCTTCAAATTCGTCAGAAGCATAGATGTATAAATGTTTGCTTAAGTCTTTAGCAGTAATTGTTTGCGCATATTTTTCGGCATAATCTACATTAGGGTCGTTACTTGAGGCGTTTTTATTTACACCACAAGAAACCAATGTAAAAGAAATAGCAACATATAATAATTTCTTCATTTATTAAATTTTTAATTGGGTGATAAAAGTAACAAAATGTTACGCAGTAAGCAATTTATTTTTTCTGGATAACAAATTGTTTTAATGATTTGTTAAAACTGATCATTTCTTTAGGAAATAATTCTTCAAATGCATTTTGATTGATGAGTTCTTCTGATGTTCCGCTTAGCGTTTTTTCTTCGGATAATAAGATAAGTTCATCAGCTAATTGAATGGCGAGATTTACTTCATGAGTAGAAATCAATATTGTTTTCTGTGTTGTTGCGACTAACTTTTTTAACAGCGAAAATATTTTTATAGTATGATGGATATCTAAATGTGCTGTGGGTTCATCTAAAATGATAATTTCTGTGTCTTGCGCCAAAGCTCTTGCAATTAAAACACGTTGTAATTGTCCGTCGCTTAATTCGTAAAAACGATTGTTTTTTAGATGTGCTATTTCAGTATGTTCTAATGCCCAATTGATTTTAGAAATATCTTTTTCTGATAAAGTATCAATCCAATTTGTATAAGGTTGACGCCCTAAAGCTACTAGTTCAAAAACTGTAAGCTGACTTTCTGGTAAACGTTCGGTAAGCACCATACTTAATGACGTTGCTAGTTTTTGATGTGTATAATCAGATATGTTTTTTTGATTAATTTCAATAGCACCTTTTAAAGAATTCTGAACCTTAGATAGTGTTCTTAATAAGGTAGATTTTCCTATTCCGTTTTTTCCTAAAATAGCGACAAACGAACCTTTTTTTATAGATAAATCAATTTCTGAAGCAATTACTTTTTGATACTTTTTTGTTTGATAACCTATAGATAGATTTTCAGTTTTTAATACGATATGTTTCTTTTGATGTTTAATCGTTAATTTATTTAAAGGTTTTTTACTTTCATCATACAAATATCTTCTTCTTTCTAATTAATAACCAAATAACTACCGGCGCACCAAATAATGAAGTTATTGCGTTAATTGGCAAGGTGAATTCACTTGTTGGTAATTGTGCAATAACATCACAGATTAATAATATGATAGCTCCTAAAATTGCCGAAGCAGGTAATAATATTTTATGATTAGATGTGGTAAAAATCAGTTTTGCAATATGTGGTACGGCTAGACCAATAAAAGCAATAGGTCCAGAAAAAGCGGTAATAACTCCTGTTAATAAACTTGTGATTAGTAAAATTATATTTCTACTTTTTTTAATATTAATCCCTAAACTTTTTGCGTAGTTTTCACCTAATAAATAACTGTTTAAAGGTTTTATTACGGATAACGTTCCAATGATTCCAATGCCATAAATAATGATGAAAACAGATAATTCTTGCCAAGATAAGTTACCTAAACTACCGAAACTCCAGAATAGAAATTGCTGAATCTGAGTTGCCTCAGAAAAATATGCCAATACTGAGATTACTGCAGAAGTTAGTGAGCCAAACATCAATCCAATAATTAAAATTGACATGGTATTTCTAACACGATTTGCTGCAATAATTACTGCTGATAACACTAAAAAAGCACCTAAACTTGCTGCAATAGCCATCGCCCAATTAGAAAATGAAGCAGTTAATAATATGACACCAAAAATTGATGAACCTAAAATTAACAAAGCCACACCTAAACTAGCACCAGAAGAAATTCCGAGTACAAATGGACCCGCAAGCGGATTTCTAAACAAGGTTTGCATTAACAAACCACAAATTGATAATCCAGAACCTACTAATATAGCAGTTATTGCTTTTGGTAATCTAAAGTTAACTATAATCGTATGCCAACTTTCTTTTACAGCATTTCCTCCCGTTAAAGATTTAAAAATATCTTCAAACGGAATAGAAACAGAACCTAAACTAATATTCACAAAAAACAAGACCAACAGTACAACTGAAAGTAGTATAAAGTGTTTTGTGTATGTTTTGTTTTTCACCTTTCTGTGATTCTTATCCGTAATTCCTGTTTTAGCAAGAATGACAAAAGTTTATGAATATTTGTTTAGTTTAATGATGCATGTCACCTCGAGCGCAGTCGAGAGGTCTTTATTAGGTCTCGACTGCGCTCGATCAGACATTATTTATATTTCTTTAAAAATCCGACTAACTTCTGAATAGCCAAACCTCTATGACTAATTTTATTTTTTTCTTCCGCACTCATTTCAGCAAAAGATTGATGATATCCTTTGGGTTTAAAAATTGGATCATATCCAAAACCTTTTTCACCCTGTTTTTGTTGTAATATTTCTCCTTTACAAATTCCGTCAAATAAAAACTGTTCTCCATTAATATTTAAACAGACGGAAGTTCTAAACTGTGCTTTTCTGTTTTCCTTATTTTCTAATTCAGTCAATAATTTTTGCATATTATTTTCAGAATTAGCAGGTTCTCCTGCATATCTAGCCGAATATACTCCAGGTTCTCCATTTAAACTTTCAACCTCTAAACCAGTATCATCTGCAAAACAATTATAACTAAACTTCTCTGTAATATGATTTGCTTTTAACTGCGCATTTCCTTCTAAAGTAGTTGCCGTTTCATCAATTTCATCAAAACAATTAATATCTTTTAAAGAAAGCAATTCTATTGAGCTTGGAAGCATTTTCTGAACTTCAGCAAGTTTATTAAGATTGTTGGTTGCAAAAACTAATTTCATAGCGCGAAAATAATCAATTTAATATCAGTAATTAATATACTTATTGCCACAATGTGGCTATTCATGATGATAGGGTTCATTTCTAAGAATTGTAAAACCACGATAGATTTGTTCAACAATAAACAAGCGAATCATCTGATGAGAAAACGTCATTTTAGACAATGATAATTTCCCTTTTGCCTTTTTATAAACAGCTTCAGAAAATCCATAAGGACCACCAATTACCAAAATTAATTGTTTAATTCCTGAGTTCATTTTTTTCTGTAAAAGCTTAGAAAACTCTATAGAAGTATAATGTTTTCCTTTATCATCCAATAAAATTAAATCATCAGCATTATTAACTTTTGCTAAAATTAATTCGCCTTCTTTTTCTTTTTGCTGATTTTCGCTAAGGTTTTTAGCATTTTTTATATCAGGAATCACTTCAAATTCAAACTTTATATAATGTTTTAATCGATTTTGATATTCATCAATTAAAGCAATTAATTGCTTGTTATCCGTTTTACCAATGGCAAGTAGTTTGATTTTCATTTTTTGTCTGGTCGAGCGCAGTCGAGACCTGTTAAAAACCTCTCGACTGCGCTCGAGGAGACATAATGTATGTCGAAACAAAAGTATTAATTAACAATTTAAAATACTATTTTTGTTTCAGAATTAAGAATCCATATGATAACAAAAGAACAATTTGAAAAAGAACTAGAACTTATAATTTCTAATGCAATAAGAGAAGATATTGGAGATGGAGATCATACATCTTTATCGTGTATTCCTGTTGATGCAAAAGGAAAAGCTAAGTTATTGGTGAAGGATGAAGGAATTATTGCTGGTGTTGAATTTGCTAAACAAGTTTTTACCTATGTAGATGCAGATTTAGAAGTAGAAACGTTTATAAATGATGGAGATGCAGTAAAATATGGTGATATTGTTTTTCATGTTTCTGGTCGTTCGCAATCAATTTTACAAGCCGAACGTTTGGTGTTAAATGCGATGCAAAGAATGTCTGCAATTGCTACAAAAACGAAGTTTTTTGCTAATTTATTAGACGGTACAAAAACGAAGGTTTTAGATACACGTAAAACAACGCCAGGAATTAGAGCTTTAGAAAAATGGGCGGTAAAAATTGGTGGCGGAGAAAATCATAGATTTGCTTTGTATGATATGGTAATGATTAAAGACAATCATATTGATTTTGCGGGTGGAATTACACAAGCAATTACAAAAACGAAGAAGTATTTATCTGAAAAAGAGTTGGATATAAAAATAATTGTTGAAGCTAGAAGTTTAGAAGAAATCAAAGAAATTTTATCGAATGAAGGTGTTTATAGAATTCTAATCGATAATTTTAATTATGAAGATACTAGAAAAGCAGTTGCTTTAATTGGAGATACTTGCTTAACAGAATCTTCGGGTGGAATTAATGAAAAAACAATTAGAAAATATGCAGATTGTGGTGTCGATTTTATTTCTTCAGGAGCATTAACACATTCGGTGTATAATTTGGACTTGAGTTTAAAAGCGATTTAATTTGTTTCAATATAAACTTTGCAACTTATTTAAATGTCAAAAGAAATAGAAGACAACTTAGCAAAAATACCAATAGTAAATTTGTTGGTTAAATTTGGGAAGAAAATAAAAATTCCTGGGTTAGAAGGGATGTCTTTGTATGACGTACTAGAAATGTATATTTTAGGTATTGTAAAGGGAGCATTAACAACTCGTGCAAGCGGAATTGCTTATAGCTTTTTTATGGCTATTTTTCCATTTTTATTATTCATTTTATCACTAATTCCTTATATAAATATTGAAGGTTTTCAAGAAGGATTATTTTCTATGATAAAAGACGGATTGCCACCAAAAACGTTTGAAGCGGTTAACACTGTAATAGATGATATTATTAATAATCCTTCAGGTGGATTATTATCTTTTGGTTTTTTAGCTTCGATATTTTTAATGACCAATGGAGTGAATGCCATCTTTGGTGGATTCGAATATTCGTATCATGTAAAAGAGTTTAGAAATGTTTTTAAAGCCTATTTTGTTTCATTAGCAGTTTCATTAATAATGTCGTTATTCTTAATAGTGACAGTAGTTTCGGTAATAATTTATCAAGTTGCTTTATCTAAAATAGATGAAATAGGTTGGTTTAATACAAGCGATTTAAACTTGTTTTATTATGGTAGAGCGTTCCTGTTTTTATTAATGATTTTCACAGTGGTTTCTTTACTTTTTAGATACGGAACTAAACAAGGGAAAAACACCAGATTCTTTTCTGCAGGTGCATTGTTAACCACTTTTTTAATGTTGTTTATCTTTTATTTATTCGGTATTTATGTGGTTAAATTCGCACAATACAATCAACTTTATGGCTCTATTGGAACACTTTTAGTACTGATGTTGTTTGTATGGTTAAACTCTATCATTCTCTTATTAGGCTTTGAATTAAATGCTTCTTTACAAGCTTTGAAAAAGAAAAATAAAACCTTTATTGATTCTTAGAAAAGTTAAATTTTTCACGATATTTGCCTCTTCAATTAACAATTGAAAGTGTTGAATTTTAAGTGCTTAGTTTTGAGTGAGATAACTAAAGACTAAAGACTAAAGACTAAAAACTAATTCATGAAACCAAGCATCCCAAAAGGAACAAGAGATTTTTCGCCAACAGAAGTAGCAAAACGATCGTATATTTTTAATACGATAAGAAGTGCTTTTGAATTATTTGGATTTCAACCGATTGAAACACCAAGTTTTGAAAATTCTTCTACACTAATGGGAAAATACGGCGAAGAAGGGGATCGATTGATTTTTAAGATTTTAAATTCTGGGGATTATTTAAAAGATGTAAGAAATGATATAATTGAATCAACTAGATCAAATATTAATTTCTATAGCTTTTTTGATATATTTATACACTCAATTGATAATATAAATAATAAAAGTGAATATTTTGATAAAGTTCTAGAGCGTTATTTTAATATTATTAATTCGGCTGATAAAATTCAATTATTTGTACTTGATTACTTCAAAAAAAATAAAACTCAATTTTTCGAAAAAATTAAAGAAATTGAAAGTGTTGAAGAAAGTAGAAGAATAGTTGAAATAAATAAATATAGAAATGATTTATTTCTTTTGTTTTTTGATGAATACCTTTCTGAATATAAAATTTTAAACTCTAATAAAACTGTATCTCAAATTTCAGAAAAAGCTTTACGTTACGACTTAACAGTTCCTTTCGCAAGATATGTAGTACAACACCAAAACGATATTTCTTTTCCTTTTAAGCGTTATCAAATTCAACCAGTTTGGAGAGCAGATAGACCACAAAAAGGGCGATTTAGAGAATTTTATCAATGTGATGCTGATGTTGTTGGAAGTAAATCTTTATTACAAGAAGTAGAATTCATTCAATTATACGACGCTGTTTTTAGTAAGTTAGGCTTGGCTGGAACGACTATAAAAATTAATAACAGAAAAATATTATCAGGTATTGCAGAAGTTATTGGAGCAAAAGATAAATTAATCGATTTTACGGTTGCTTTAGATAAATTAGATAAGATTGGTAAAGACGGTGTGGTAACAGAAATGTTATCCAAAGGAATTACCCAAGAAGCGATTGAAAAAGTTGATCCATTATTTAGTTTTTCAGGTTCAAATTTAGAAAATATACGTTCTTTAGAAAATTTATTACAAGGTTCAGAAGAAGGGTTAAAAGGAGTAGAAGAATTACGTTTTGTAATTAATGCAATTTCAGATTTAGGGTTAGAAACCGCTTCTTTAGAAGTAGATGTAACCTTAGCAAGAGGTCTAAACTATTATACTGGCGCAATTTTTGAAGTAGCAGCACCAAAAGGTGTAAAAATGGGTTCTATCGGTGGAGGTGGACGTTATGACGATTTAACAGGAATCTTTGGTTTAAAAGATGTTTCTGGAGTCGGAATTTCATTTGGATTGGATAGAATTTATTTAGTTTTAGAAGAACTAGGCTTGTTGCAGTCTGTTGAATTGCCAAAACCAAAAGTATTGTTTTTAAATTTTGATGCATCTACAGATATTATCAAATTAAAAGCCATACAAAGTTTGCGAGAAAAAGGGGTGAAGTGCGAGTTATATCCTGATCTAGCAACTAGTAATAAACAAGAAAAAAAACAATGGAAATATGCAACTAATAGAAAAATTGAGTTTGTAGTTTCTAAAATTGAAAACGATATTTTCACTATAAAAGATATGACTAATTTTGAGCAATCTACGTTATCTATCAATGAAATTATAGAGAAAGTGAAATAATTGGCTGCAAACCATTAAATTTGCATAATAATATAGATTGAAATGTTTGAATTGAATAGCAAAATGAATGAAGAGAGAATTGAAGAAATAGGAGAAAATCATGTAGGTACTTCAGCTACAACTCCCTTAAGAGCAGATGCTTTTAATATTTCTGACGAAGAAAAAATTGATAAAATCCAAGAAAGCGTTAAAGATATTCTTGAAACTTTAGGAATGGATTTAACCGACGATAGTCTACAAGGAACGCCTAAACGTGTTGCGAAAGCTTTTGTAAATGAATTGTTTATGGGATTAAATCCCAAAAACATGCCAAAAGCGTCTACATTCGACAATAACTATAAGTATGGTGAAATGTTGGTAGAAAAAAACATCGTTGTATATTCTACTTGCGAACATCATTTACTGCCAATTATTGGTAGAGCGCATGTTGCTTATATTTCTGACGGAAAAGTAATCGGACTTTCTAAAATGAATAGAATTGTTGAGTATTTTTCTAAAAGACCTCAAGTACAAGAGCGCTTAACAATGCAAGTTGTACAATCTTTACAAGAAGCTTTAGGCACACAAGATGTTGCTTGTGTAATTGATGCAAAACATTTATGTGTAAATTCTAGAGGAATTAAAGACATAGAAAGTTCTACAGTAACTGCTGAGTTTGGTGGAAAATTTAAAGACAGAGATAGAAAACGTGAGTTTTTAGATTACCTAAAAATGGATACAGATTTTGACTAAATTGTCATTCCCGTGAATAAGGGAATCTATTCAATATAAAAACCCGTTTAGAAAATTTCTAAACGGGTTTTCTTTTTTAAAAAAAGGTTAATGTATTGAAGTATTTCTTTTGTTTCACCTGTTTTTCTGGTGATTTTTACTACTTGTATAGTTTATGTATGGTTGCTTTATTATTTAAATTTTAAAGCATAGAATATCTTTACCATTCAACAAGTTTATATGTATAAGACCTTTCCAAAAATTTATAAATCGGTTTCACTTTTATTAATATTTCTTTTTAGTGTTTCAATTTTTTCACAAACAACACAAGTTGGTAGTGGAAGTTATACGAATAGTTTTCCAGGTAAAGATTCTGCCGGTAGAAATGATTTTCCGAGTGGTTCGCCTCAACTTTCAGGAAATGCCTTAGGCAAGCCAGTGCCAACAAATGATTGGTGGTCTAAATTAATAAAAGAAAATCATGCAGATAATTTATTTAATTATCCAATGACAATGAAAACTACTAATACAGGTTTAATTGTAACCTATATTCCTTGGGGAGTTATTGGAGATTCTGCACCAATTGAAGTCAGTTTAACAGGTTTAAATACTACTAAATCTACAGTTTCTGATTATTCTGATTGGACGGTAACGATGAATTGGAAAGATGCCGATAATGAATTAAAGGTTACTTCTGGAATTGGTATGCCATTTTTATATTATGAAAAAGATACTGACGATGTTGTGCAAATAAAAGTGAATTCTGGTAATGCAACTGTTACAAATGAAATATTGACTGTTATGGATGCTTCCAGCGGAGCAGATTTTGTTTTTTACGCACCATTTGGTAGTACTTGGACAAAATCTGGGAATATATTTACATCAACTTTAAATGGAAAAAACTATTGGTCTATGGCAATGTTGCCACAAAACTCTAGTGATATAAATGGAGTCGTGGAAGCATTAAAAAAATATGCTTATGTTTTTCCAACAAACACAACAACATCTTGGAATTATAATGAAAGTAATTCTAAGCTAACTACAACTTTTACTATTTCTACGGATGTAAAAGAAGGGATAGATACTAATATGATCTTAGGTTTATTACCACATCAATGGAATAATTTAACCTCAAATTCTCCTGTACCAAGCTTGTACACTTATAATTCTGTAAGAGGAGATTTAAAAATGTTAGAAGGAAATTCATTTACAGTAGAAAATACTTTTAAAGGAATATTACCAACTTTACCATATTTAGTTAATTATAGCGAAGGTTTTAGCCCCGGGCAATTAAATGATAAAATTTCTCAAATAGAAAATGAAGGTTTAGCTACTTGGACAGATTCTTATAACGAAGGTCAGGTAATGAATAGAATGATCCAAACCGCTAGAATTGCAGACCAAATGGGAAATATTGTAGCAAGAGATAAAATGATTGCTACCATAAAAGAACGGTTAGAAGATTGGTTAGCCTATAATTCTGGTGAAGTCGCTTTTTTGTTTTATTACAATAATACTTGGTCATCCTTATTAGGGTATCCTTCTGGACATGGACAGGATAATAATATAAATGATCATCATTTTCATTGGGGATATTTTATTCACGCCGCAGCATTTTTAGAACAATTTGAACCAGGTTGGTCAAATAAATGGGGAGATATGATTGATTTATTAATACGTGATGCAGCTTCTACAGATAGAAATGATTCAAAGTTTCCTTACCTAAGAGCTTTTAGTCCTTATGCTGGACATAGTTGGGCTAATGGATTTGCAACTTTTCCACAAGGAAATGATCAGGAATCTACATCAGAAAGTATGCAATTTGCCTCTTCGTTAATTCACTGGGGAACAATAACAAACAATAAAGAAATTAGAGATTTAGGAATTTATATTTATACAACTGAGCAAACTGCTGTAGAAGAATATTGGTTTGATGTATATGAGCGAAATTTTTCAGATAATCAACATTTTAGTTTGGTTTCTAGGGTTTGGGGAAATTCGTATGATAATGGAACTTTTTGGACTGCAGATATTGCAGCTTCTTATGGTATAGAAATGTATCCTATCCATGGAGGCTCTTTATATTTAGGACATAATCAACAATATGCTCAAAAACTTTGGACAGAAATTGAAACAAAAACAGGTATTTTATCAAACGAAAAAAATGATAATTTATGGCACGACACTTATTGGAAGTATTTGTCATTAATCAATCCAAAGAAAGCAATAACATTATATGATTCTAATCCAAATAGGTCTTTAAAATTTGGTGTTTCTGATGCGCAAACTTATCATTGGTTACATGCAATGAACGCTGTAGGAACAGTTAATTCAACAATTACAGCAGATTATCCTATTGCAGCATCATTTACAGAAAATGGAGAAATTACTTACGTAGCTCATAATTATTCTAATACACCAATAACAGTCAATTTTTCTGATGGATATAAACTAGAAGTACCAGCGTCTAAAATGGCAACAAGTAGAGATATTGACGTTTCTGGAGTAATTTCGTCTGATTTTAATCAAGCGTATACAAATGGAAGTGTAAATTTAACAGCAAATGTAACAGGAACAGGAATTACAAAGGTTGAATTTTATGATGGAGAAAAATTATTAGGAGAGGTTACAAATGCACCTTATACCTTAAAAGCTTCAGAACTCAAACTAGGAATTCATAATTTCTTTGCCAGAATATATGTAGACAATAAATTTAATGTTACCAATATTGTTAATGTACAAGTAGGAGAACAAGTACCTTTTTTAGGAAATGAATTTCAGATTCCTGGAATTATAGAAGCTGGAAATTATGATAAATTTGAAGGAGGGAATGGACAAAATATCTCTTATGTTGATTTATCAAAAAACAATGAAGGAGATTATAGAACAGATGAATATGTAGATGCTGCATCTAATAATATTGAAGGTCCAACAATTGGTTGGCTTTCCGCAGGAGAATGGTTAGAATATACAATTAATGTAGAAACTGCTGGTTTATATGAAGTAAGTTCTAGAGTTGCTTCGGCTAATTCCAATGGCGGTGGCCCTTTTTATTTTGAAATTGATGGAAAGAAAGTGAGTGAAGACATAAAAGTTAATAACACAAATGGTTGGAATAATTGGACAAATAAAATAAGTAATAATGTAGCGTTACCTAAAGGAAAACACGTGTTAAAATTAGTGATTTCTGATGGCGAGTTTAACTTAGGTAAAATGACTTTTACGCGCAAGTCTGATTTAAGTTATGTGCCGCCAGTTGCCGATGCAGGGAAAAATGTAGTTGTAATTTTACCTAATGCTACTGCTACTTTAGACGGAAGCTTAAGTAATGATCCAGAAGGACAAACATTAACTTATAATTGGCAACAAATTTATGGTCCATCAACAATAAATTTTGATAATAAAACAACAGCATCACCCAACATTTCTAATTTAGTAGAAGGTGTTTATAAATGTAAATTAACTGTTTCTGATGGAACATACGAAGCCAGTAGTGAAGTTTTAGTTCTAGTACAAAAAACCGCTAATTCTAATCCTACAGTTTCTATAACTACTCCAACTACTAATTCTCATTTTACAGAAGGGTCTGATATCAATATTGATGTGAATGCATCAGATTTAGACGGAACAGTAGCGTTAGTAGAATTTTATAATGGAAACACAAAAATTGGTGAAGACAATAAAGAACCTTTTAGTTTTATTTGGAACGCAGTACCTATAGGAGAATATTCTATTACAGCAAAAGCAACTGATAATTCTAGTGCACAAACTACTTCTGAACCTATAAAAATTAAAGTAAATGAGGTGATTTCTTGTACAGAAACTGATAATCAAGCGCAACAAGGATCTTTTTCTGTTGGTTATAAAACAACTTTTGAAACTTTAGGAACTAATGTAATCGCTACTTTTGAGTTATTAGATACCAATAGAAGTGGAGTAGTGGCTTATTTATGGAAACAACATCCTTTCGGTGAAGTTCAAATGGATCATGTAGGAGGTTTGAAGTTTTCTAAAACGATAGGAAATGTTACAGCTGGAGAAACATTAAACTATGCGTGTAAGTTTGCTTTTGCAGGTGGTTTGGCTGTTACTAAATATATTTCTTATAAAGTTGGAGATGATTGTGATAATTTAAGTGTTAAAGGAGATATATTTAATACTTCTGTTAATGTATATCCTAATCCAGTAAAAAGCACCTTATTTATTAAGTCAAATGCTATACAAATAAGTAAAATTGAGATATATAACCTATTAGGTAAAAAAATTAAAATTCTCTCTTCAAATTTAACAGAAATTAATGTTGATGAATTATCTAGCGGATTATATCTTGTAAGAATATATGCTGATTCAAAAAGTATAACTAGGAAGTTTATTAAAGAATGATTAGAGATCTTTTTTAACTTTCATTACAAAGTTTGTCTTTTTAAACAGTAACAATCCAAATATTTTAAACAAATTTCTTCGTTCTACTAGATAATGTCGATTGTTATATTAAAACGATGTTTATTTTACAAAATAAACTTTAAAAGATAAAGATTTGAGTATCTATAGAATTTTTTTGTGTACAGAAAAGGCGGTTTGGTGTACATTTTTTACTTGTTTGGTGTACAAAAAATAAATACATGTGTATAAAATTCTGATTTTAGTGCCATCTAAAAAAATCATCATGATAGTTAAATCTAAAATATCTAGCATAAAAGTAATTTTTATACTCACTTTTATGCTTATCTCTTTTTCAATGTACAGCCAAGAAGCACAACTAGTTAAAGATATAAATAGCATTCCTATTTCAACAGCTAGCTTTAATCCAACTGGCCTAACAGTTTTTAATAATAAATTGTATTTTTCTGCAATAGATGATTCAAATATATATAAGTTATGGGAATCTGATGGTACTATAGCAGGTACCAAAATAATAACGAATGTTTCTCGTGTAAGAGGGCTTCCGATTAAAAATTTTACGGTCTATAATAACAAACTCTATTTTGCTGGAGATATTTCTAGAACATATGGAATAGAATTATGGGAGTCAGATGGTACAGAAGCAGGAACCAAAATGGTCAAGAACATTAACCCTAATACTGGGCGTGGTTCAGTATCATCATCCCCTAGTCATTTAACGGTCTATAATAACAAACTCTATTTTTCTGCAGATGATGGTACAAATGGAGTAGAATTATGGGAATCTGATGGTACCGTTGATGGAACTAAATTAGTTAAGGATATTAATGTAGGTATAAATAGTTCATCTCCTAGTCATTTAACAGTCTATAATAACAAACTCTATTTTTCTGCAGATAATGGTACCCAAGGAGAAGAATTATGGGTGTTTGATAGTACAGCAACAGAACCTCAATTAGTAAAAGATATTAGTAGTATAGGAAGTTCATCTCCTAGTCATTTAAAAGTATATAGTAATAAACTTTATTTTTCTGCAGATGATGGTACAAATGGTGTAGAATTATGGGAGTTTGATAGTACAGCAACAGAACCTCAATTAGTAAAAGATATTAGTAGTATAGGAAGTTCATCTCCTAGTCATTTAACAGTATATAATAATAAACTCTATTTTTCTGCAGATGATGGTACAAATGGAGTAGAATTATGGGAGTTTGATAGTACAGCAACAGAACCTCAATTAGTAAAAGATATTAGTGGAATAGGAAGTTCATCTCCAAAGGAGTTAACGGTGTATAATAATAAACTCTATTTTTCTGCAGATGATGGTACAAATGGAGTAGAATTATGGGAGTTTGATAGTTCAGCAACAGAACCTCAATTAGTAAAAGATATTAGTGGAATAGGAAGTTCATCTCCTAGTCATTTAACAGTGTATAATAATAAACTCTATTTTTCTGCAAATGACGGTAAATTTGGTGTAGAATTATGGGAGTCTGATGGTACAAGTGATGGAACCAAACTAGTTGATGATTTTTTTAAAAAAAATAGTCAATCATCACCAAAAAATTTAACAGTATATAATAATAAACTCTATTTTTCTGCAGATGACGGTACAAATGGAGTAGAATTATGGGAATCTGATGGTAGCGTTGGTGGAACTAAATTATTAAAGAACATTAATCCTAATTCAGGTGCTAGTTCATCCCCTAGTCATTTAACGGTATATAATAATAAGCTTTATTTTTCTGCAGATGAAGGCACAAATGGAGTAGAATTATGGGAATCTGATGGTACCGTTGGTGGAACTAAATTAGTGAAGGATATTAATACTAATTCAGGTGGTAGCTCATCCCCTAGTCATTTAACGGTATATAATAATAAGCTTTATTTTTCTGCAGATGAAGGCACAAATGGAGTAGAATTATGGGAATCTGATGGTACCGTTGATGGAACTAAATTAGTGATGGATATTAATCCTATTTGTTTTGCTAGTTCATCCCCTAGTCATTTAACGGTGTATAATAATAAGCTTTATTTTTCTGCAGATAATGGTACAAAAGGAGTAGAATTATGGGAGTCTGATGGTACCGTTGGTGGAACCAAATTAGTGAAGGATATTAATACTAATTCAGGGGGTAGTTCATCTCCTAGTTATTTAACGGTGTATAATAATAAGCTTTATTTTTCTGCAGATAATGGTACACAAGGAGAAGTATTATGGGAGTCTGATGGTACCGTGATTGGAACCAAACCTGTAGGTATACCTGTTTCACAACCTCGTTATTTAACGGTGTATGATAACAAACTTTATATTATTGAAGAAAATGATGATGATGATGATTATTTTTATGAATATAATGATAACCCCGTAGGAGGTGAATATTTGATAGATAATAATGGAGACCTAATTACGGATGTAGATGCACTAATAGTATATAATAATATACTCTATTTTTCTGGAGATTCAGAAGTTGGTATTGCGGGTTATGAGTTATGGATGTTTGATGGTACCCAAGCAGGAACTAAATTAGTGCATGATATTTATAAAGGTAGTAGTAAGTCTTCGGAACCCGAAGAATTTACGTTGTTTAATGGTAAAATTTACTTTACAGCAACAGATGGCGTTAATGGTAGAGAATTATATTCTTTTGAAAATGTGCCACCAACAATAACAACGTTAAGTGCTGCAGATAATGCTACTGGAGTAGATGTTACCAATAATTTTGTTGTAACTTTTAATGAAGATATTGCTATAGGTACAGGCACTATTGTTATCTACAATACAGCAGATGATAGTGTTTTTGAAACTATAGATGTAACTAGCACTAAAGTTAGCGTTTCTGGTAAGGCAGTAACCATTAATCCAACAACAGATTTAGAAAAAAATAAAACGTATTATATACAAATTGCAGCTACAGCAATAAAAGACATTTCGGGTAATAGTTTTGCAGGAATTACCGATAAAACAACTTATAATTTTGCTACAGAATTAAAAGTTGCCTCAACCATTACTTTTTCAGATTTCACTAAAAATTATGGAGATACAGCAGTTACTTTAGGCGCAACATCGAATGCATCAGGTACTATTAGTTATAGTATTGTTGCTGGTGGTACGGGTACCGCTACGTTATCTGGTACTAACAATGCTACTCTTACATTGGGTAATCCGGGTACCGTAAAAATAAAAGCAACGCAAGTAACAGATGCAAATTATTTGCAAACAGAAAAAGAGATTACTTTAACGATAAATAAAGCAGCCTTAACAGTTACAGCAAATACAGGTCAAACAAAAGTGTATGGGGCAAGCGACCCAACCTTAACATATACTATAGCTGGTTTTGTAAATTCAGATACCGAAGCAAGTTTAGATACCGGAGTAAGTATTGCTAGAGCAACGGGAGAAGATGTTGGTACTTATGCAATTACACCCTCCGCAGCAGCCGATGCAAATTATACTGTAAGTTTTGAAGCTAAAGATTTTAGTATTAGTAAAGCAGCCTTAACAGTTACAGCAAATACAGGTCAAACAAAAGTGTACGGGGCAAGCGATCCAACCTTAGGGTATACCATCACAGGATTTGTAAATTCAGATACCGAAGCAAGTTTAGATACCGGAGTAAGTATTGCTAGAGCAACGGGAGAAGATGTTGGTACCTATGCAATTACACCTTCCGCAGCAGCCGATGCAAATTATACTGTAAGTTTTGAAGCTAAAGATTTTAGTATTAGTAAAGCAGGGTTAACAGTTACAGCAAAAACAGGTCAAACAAAAGTGTACGGGGCAAGCGATCCAACCTTAGTGTATACCATCACAGGTTTTGTAAATTCAGATACCGAAGCAAGTTTAGATACCGGAGTAAGTATTGCTAGAGCAACGGGAGAAGATGTTGGTACCTATGCAATTATACCTTCCGTAGCAGCCGATGCAAATTATAATGTAAGTTTTGAAGCTAAAGATTTTAGTATTAGTAAAGCTGCCTTAACAGTTACAGCAAACACAGGTCAAACAAAAGTGTACGGTTCAAGCGATCCAACCTTAGGGTATACCATCACAGGATTTGTAAATTCAGATACCGAAGCAAGTTTAGATACCGGAGTAAGTATTGCTAGAGCAACGGGAGAAGATGTTGGTACTTATGCAATTACACCATCCGCAGCAGCCGATGCAAATTATACTGTAAGTTTTGAAGCTAAAGATTTTAGTATTAGTAAAGCAGCCTTAACAGTTACAGCAAATACAGGTCAAACAAAAGTATACGGGGCAAGCGATCCAACCTTAGGGTATACCATCACAGGATTTGTAAATTCAGATACCGAAGCAAGTTTAGATACCGGAGTAAGTATTGCTAGAGCAACGGGAGAAGATGTTGGTACTTATGCAATTACACCTTCCGCAGCAGCCGATGCAAATTATACTGTAAGTTTTGAAGCTAAAGATTTTAGTATTAGTAAAGCTGCCTTAACAGTTACAGCAAACACAGGTCAAACAAAAGTGTACGGAGCAAGCGATCCAACCTTAGGGTATACCATTACAGGATTTGTAAATTCAGATACCGAAGCAAGTTTAGATACCGGAGTAAGTATTGCTAGAGCAACGGGAGAAGATGTTGGCACTTATGCAATTAAACCCTCCGCAGCAGCCGATGCAAATTATACTGTAAGTTTTGTAGCTAATGATTTTAGTATTAGTAAAGCTGCCTTAACAGTTACAGCAAATACAGGTCAAACAAAAGTGTACGGAGCAAGCGATCCAACCTTAACATATACTATAGCTGGTTTTGTAAATTCAGATACCGAAGCAAGTTTAGATACTGGAGTAAGTATTGCTAGAGCAACAGGAGAAGATGTTGGTACCTATGCAATTACACCTTCCGCCGCAGCCGATGCAAATTATACTGTAAGTTTTGAAGCTAAAGATTTTAGTATTAGTAAAGCAGGGTTAACAGTTACAGCAAAAACAGGTCAAACAAAAGTGTACGGGGCAAGCGATCCAACCTTAGTGTATACCATCACAGGTTTTGTAAATTCAGATACCGAAGCAAGTTTAGATACCGGAGTAAGTATTGCTAGAGCAACGGGAGAAGATGTTGGTACCTATGCAATTACACCTTCCGCAGCAGCAGACGTAAATTATAATGTAAGTTTTGAAGCTAAAGATTTTAGTATTAGTAAAGCTGCCTTAACAGTTACAGCAAACACAGGTCAAACAAAAGTGTACGGTTCAAGCGATCCAACCTTAGGGTATACCATCACAGGATTTGTAAATTCAGATACCGAAGCAAGTTTAGATACCGGAGTAAGTATTGCTAGAGCAACGGGAGAAGATGTTGGTACTTATGCAATTACACCTTCCGGAGCAGCAGACGTAAATTATACTGTAAGTTTTGTAACTAAAGATTTTAGTATTAGTAAAGCAGCCTTAACAGTTACAGCAAACACAGGTCAAACAAAAGTATATGGAGCAACAGACCCAACCTTAGGGTATACCATCACAGGATTTGTAAATTCAGATACCGAAGCAAGTTTAGATACTGGAGTAAGTATTACTAGAGCAACGGGAGAAGATGTTGGTGCCTATGCAATTACACCATCCGCTGCAGCAGACGCAAATTATACTGTAAGTTTTGTAGCTAAAGATTTTAGTATTACAAAAGCATCACAAACAATTACTTTTGGACCATTAACGCATACAAATGAAGATGTTTTTGATTTAACAGGAACGTCATCTTCTGAGTTAGAAATTTCATATTCAAGTTCTGATTCTTCAATTGCAACAGTTTCTGGAGTTACACTAACGGTGTTAAGTGCTGGAACAACAACAATTACAGCTTCTCAAGCTGGAAATAATAATTATGAAGCTGCAACAGATGTGACTCAGGTTTTAACAATACAAGCTTTAAGCATTAATGAAATTAAAGAATTAAAAAATATATTTGTGTATCCAAATCCAATTAATAACTTTTTAAAAATAGATTTGCAAAACTTAAGTCAAGTTGATGTAAAGATATTTGATTTGAATGGGAAGCTTATTTTAAAAGAAAACGAATATTCTTCAAATCAATCAATTAATACGTCTAAATTAAGTAACGGTGTATATTTTGTTAGGATATTAAGTCAAGGAAATCAGATTATAAAGAAATTTATAAAACAGTAAAAAAACTTAGCTATTTTTGATTAAGTAATTGTAACATGTTTAAAAAGAAAACCCGAAACAAATTAATTTGTTTCGGGTTTTCTTTTTAAACATTATTTATGATACCAAATTGTAATCGTATTTTGAGAAGGTTTTTGATATATCGGAAAATCACCACTATTCCATTCCCACGGAAATAAACCAGCAAACCAATCTTCTTTCCATAGTTTTTGAAATAAAGCCTCGTAAGCTAGTTGTTGTGTTCTATCAGATTTTTTCTTGGTTAATTGCTGAAAAGAGTTTCCCCATTCCCATGGTTTTACTGTTGCAGAATAATCATTTCTATAGCCAACCTCTGTAAAAAGTATTTGTTTATTATAGCTTTTAGATAATGCTTTCAAAGTTTTAATATGTTTATCCCATCCATTTTTTATTTCCTCTAAATTTGGTTCGCTATTTTCGGTTAAAGGATAGTATCCTTGTATGCCGATATAATCCATTTCTTCCCAAAATTCAGAAAAGTTATGAGGATCATCCCAATTAGCAGCATATGTTAATTTACCAGAATACATTGATTTAATTTCTTTAATTAACGCTAACCATTTTTTTGGTTGATGTTTTAAAGAACTTCGTAATTCTGTACCAATGCAATACAATTCTGAATTGGTTTTTTGAGCCATTTTAGCATAATGAAGTATATTTATTCTATAATTTTTAAACCAAGAATCCCAATCGCTTTTATTTTTAAAATTAATATTAGAACGCCAACCAGAAGACATCCAAAGATGTGGTTTTAGCATAACAAATAAACCTTTTTCATGAGATTTTTGAATCCCTTTAATTAATGCAGAATCTCTTCTAGACCAGACTCCAATTTCATCAGGAGTATTTATTTTTATAGTTTTTTCAGTTTCTTGATAAAAATAGGGAATTACAGCTACCCATTCTATATTGGTTTTTATCAATTCAGAAAGATCTAATTTTCTATTTCTCCCAATTCTATAAACGCTCATTCCTCTAATTTTAGAATCGTTTAAAAAACGTTTTTTTGAAGTATTGGTTTTATTTTCTGCAATAGAATTCCAGTTATAATTAAAACCTTCATTATTGTTTTGATACAGGATAAATTTTAATGTAAAAACTAAAATTGAAATAGGTAGAATCAATCGAAAAACAACTCTTTTTAAAGTGATTTTTAAACCTTGTTTTTTATAAGTTGAAATAAAGTATTTCAAAATAAGAAAGAGTATAAAAAATATGATAAATAGAATATGAACAGTAATAACGCCACTTTTTGAGGTTGTAAATTTAAAAAAAGAGCTACTTAATTCTCTAAAATTTGAGCTATTAGAAAAACCGAAATATGCAAATAATAAAAAACTAAATGCCCAAGTAAAGAAATATACTTTTAGAATTTGAGCTATAGTTTTTTTGAAATTCAATTTTTTTGATTTTAGGTAAATTTACCAAAGAAATTATATATAAAATATTAATAAACTCATAAAAAAAATGAAATCGAAACATTGCCAGGACTTTTAAAACTTTCCTTAAATTAGCAATCAAACTTTAGAACATGAAAAACTTATTTTTTTCAATTTTATTTATTGGAATAATGACAACTATAAACTCACAAACTAAACTACCTTATTACGAAATTCCTGAAGCACCAAAAGAATTTACAGCTGGTTCTGTAGCTAGTAGAATGGTAGATGGTCTAGGATTTCGATATTATTGGGCAACGGAAGGATTAACGGAAAAAGATTTGAAATTTCAACCAAATAAAGATGCTAGAACAACTAAAGAAACATTAAAACATATTTACGATTTAACAACGGTAATTATAAATGCTGTTTTAGAAAAACCAAACACAGGTAAAAAAGTACCAGAAATGTCATTCTCAGAAATGAGAAAAAATACATTGTTAAATATTGAGAAATCTAGCGCTATATTAAGAGATTCAAAAGATATATCTAAATATAAAATTATATTTATACGAGGAGAAAAAACAACAGCATATCCTTTTTGGAATCAGATTAATGGACCCATTTCGGATGCAATTTGGCATGTTGGACAAGTAGTGTCTTTTAGACGTTCTTCTGGAAATCCGTTTCCAAAAGGAGTTAGTGTTTTACGAGGAAAAAAGAGCGATTAATGAGTGTAGAACAAAAAATACAATCACTTAGAGAAATATTAAGAAAGCACAATCATAATTATTATGTGTTAGATAATGCCACAATTTCTGATTACGATTTTGATATCAAACTAAAAGAATTAGAAAAGTTAGAAGAAGAAAATCCACAGTTTTTTGATGCTAATTCACCAACCCAAAGAGTAGGAGGTGGAATTACTAAGAATTTTGAAACCGTTACTCATAAAAATCGAATGTATTCTTTAGATAATTCATACTCTAAAGAAGATTTATTAGATTGGGAAAAACGAATTCAGAAGAATTTAGGATCTTCAGACATAGAATATACGTGTGAACTAAAATACGACGGAGCTTCCATCAACTTAACTTTTGAAAACGGAGAATTTATTAAAGCGGTAACACGTGGCGATGGGTTTCAAGGAGATGATGTTTCTACAAACATTAAAACTATAAAATCAATCCCATTAATAATTAATTCGGACTTTGTGCGTGATTTTGAAATGCGTGGCGAAATTATTTTACCATTAGATGGTTTTAATAAAATGAATGAAGAACGAATTGCAAATGGAGAGGAAGCATATAGAAACCCACGAAATACAGCAAGTGGAAGTTTAAAATTACAAGACAGTGCTGAAGTTGCTAAACGACCATTAGATTGTTTGTTGTATCAGGTTGTAACGAATGAGCGTACATATAAAACACATTTCGAAAGTTTAGAAAATGCTAGAAAAGTAGGTTTTAAAGTGCCAAAAACGATTGCTTTAGCAAAATCAATTGATGACGTTTTTGAATTTGTAAATCATTGGGATTCAAAACGCAACGAGTTGCCTTATGAAACTGATGGTGTAGTTATTAAAGTTAATAATTTACAACAACAAGAAGAGCTAGGCTATACAGCAAAAGCACCACGTTGGGCAATTGCCTATAAATTTAAAGCAGAGCAAGTTTCAACTGTTTTACATGAAATTTCGTATCAAGTTGGACGTACAGGAGCAATTACACCTGTAGCAAATTTAGAACCTGTTCAATTAGCAGGAACTATTGTAAAAAGAGCTTCGTTACACAATGCAGATCAAATTGAAAAACTAGATATTAGAGTTGGCGATACAGTTTTTGTTGAGAAAGGTGGAGAAATTATTCCTAAAATTATTGCGGTAGATTTAACAAAAAGACTTGATAATTCTGAAGGAACTATCTATGCAACCAATTGCCCAGAATGTGATACGGCGTTGATTAGAACGGAAGGAGATGCTAAGCATTATTGTCCGAATGAATTTGGTTGTGCACCGCAAATAACAGGAAGAGTTCAACACTTTATTTCAAGAAAAGCCATGGATATTGATGGTTTAGGCGGAGAAACGGTTGATTTATTACGTAAAGAAGGATTGATCCAAAATTATGCTGATTTATATGATTTAAGAGTAGAGCAAATAATTCCATTAGAAAGAATGGCAGAAAAATCTGCTCAAAACATGGTTGCAGGTATAGAAAAATCAAAGGAGATTCCGTTTGAAAAAGTATTGTTTGCACTTGGAATTAGATTTGTTGGAGAAACCGTTGCAAAAAAACTAACGAAGCATTTTAAATCGATTGATAATTTAATGACTGCTGATTTTGAAACCTTAATTAATGTTGATGAAATTGGAGATAGAATCGCACAAAGTATTATTGATTTTTCTAATGATTTAGGTAATATTCAATTGATTAATCGCTTGAAATCTTATGGATTACAATTAGAAGTTTCGGCAGAAAGTTTAGAAAATCAAACAGATAAATTACAAGGAAATATTTTTGTTGTTTCTGGGGTTTTTCATCAAATGAGCAGAAATGAATTAAAGAAAGCCATTGAAGATAATGGAGGAAAGGTGAGTAGTTCCATTTCTAAAAAAACCAATTATATAGTTGCGGGCGATAATATGGGGCCAAGTAAATTAACAAAAGCCCAAGATTTAGGAATTGCAATTATTTCTGAGCAAGATTTCTTAGATTTGATAAATTAGAGTCGTAAAAGAAAGTTCATATGAGTAAGAAAAGTAAAATCACATTAGCATCAATCTTTTTTTTAATTGTTGTAATTGTAGATGTTTATGCAGTAATAACGCATAATACATTATTAGAACAAATTTTTAAGCCATTACTAATGACAAGTTTGGTATTGGTGTATTTAGCATCAGTAAAGAAACCAAATTTTTGGTATGTTTCTGCCTTGTTTTTTTGTTTTTGGGGTGATGTTTTTCTGCTAGATAAACCTAACTTCTTCACATTTGGATTAGCTTCTTTTTTAGTAGGACATATTATTTATATAAAAATATCTAAAGACTTTTTAAAACAAGAAATTACCGCAAAAATGATTAGTTCTTCTTTTCCTTTTGTGATTATTTTTTGTGTACTAATGTATCTTGTCTATCCAAATTTAGGAAATATGTTATTGCCTGTTTTAGTTTACGGAATAGTAATTTCAACTTTTGGAGCTATTACATTACTTAACTATCGTCAAGAAAAATCAACAGAAAATTTATGGCTATCACTTGGTGCTCTTGTTTTTATTGTATCAGACAGTTTAATTGCTATTCATAGATTTTATGAAGCGAAAGAAATATATAGTATTGCAATTATTATAACTTATATTGTAGCTCAATATTTGATATGTAAAGCGATGATTGCTAAAAATAATTAACTTTAGAAAAGTGATAAAGAAAACGTTAGATTCGAAATTTATACTACTGTACTTTTTATGTGTTGTTGTATATCTGTTGTCAATTTTTGGGACTGATTTAAATCTACAATTACTCTTAAAGTCTTTACCAGCATTATCTTTATTAATATTTTATTTTGTAGTAAAAGAAAGCAATAAAGATCTTAGAATTATAGTTTCCTTGCTATTACTGGTAACTATTAATGTTGGTTTGTCGATTGTAAATGAGTTTCTAATTCGAGTTTTTTTAGGTACCATTGTTAACCTAATTGTTTTATGGATAATTTTAGGGCATATCAAAAATGATAATAGAAAATTAATAATACCTATTGCTACCTTATCTCTTGTTATTTTCTTTTTAGTTTTTTCATTTATTTTCGATGAACATAAAATGAATTTAGAATTTGTTGCTATCGGAATTCATGGTTTTGTACTTATACTTCTTCTAGCTGTAAGCTATACAAATTATATAAAAGATATAAGTATGCTTAATTTTTTAATATTTTTAGGTGTTGGTTTTAGACTCTTTTCTGATGGTATCACAGGAATTGTTTTTACTGATGATACTGCTACTGTATATTTAGCAATAGCTGCCTTATTTTTTCAAGTGTCACGATTCCTTGTTTTCTATGGCTTAATTAAAAAGGATATAAATGAGTAGTTTTTAGAATGAAAATTAATCAAGTTTTATTATTATTTCTTTTAGTTTTTTTCAATTGTAACTCAGAAAAAAGCATACAGCTTAACTTTTTAGATGAATATATTATTAAAGATTCAATTAATTTTAATAATTCTATTGTTGGTGGTTTATCGGGGGTGGATTATGCAAATAATCAATATTATTTTGTTGTTGATGATGCAAGTAAACCAAGAGTGTTATTAGCGGATATTAACATTAGAAAAGATACAATTTCAGGAATCACTTTTAAAAAAAATATTCATTTAAATGATTCTACAGAGCAATTTTATGAGGATAATCATTTAGATTTAGAATCAATTTTTGTTGATGTAAATAATCATATAAATTTAACAAGTGAAGGTTCAATTAAGCGAGATAAAAATCCAACTATTTTTAAAATAGATGCATCAGGTAAATTTATAGGACACACTAAAATTCCTAATTATTTTAATGCAAATTCGGTTTTTAAACCAAAACATAACGGAGTGTTTGAAGGTTCAACTAAAAGTTTGGATGCTTCAGGTTTTTGGGTAGCTATGGAATCACCTTTAGAAGCCGATGGAGAGGAACCTACGTTTCATAAAACGCAATCGCCAGTTAGGATTACTTTTTATGATGCTAAAACGAATAAAGCAACTAAACAGTTTGCATATCTGTTAGATAAAATTGATAAACCAGCCAAGGGATCATTAAATTTAAACGGACTTACGGCAATATTGGAATATGCAAAAAACCAATTTTTTATAATAGAAAGAGCATATCAAAGTGGCTATGGAAGTCATGGAAATGTAGTGAGAATTTATAAATCAACTTTAAAAAAAACAACGACTACTACTTTAGAATTTAATTCTTTAAGAGATCAAGAATATGTTCCGATAGAAAAAGAACTGGTTTTAGATTTTTCAACGATTCAAGATAAACTCACCGATGGAATAATTGATAATATTGAAGGGATTACATTAGGGCCAAAACTATCAAACGGAAATCAATCTTTGTTATTAATTTCTGATGATAATTTTCAAATTTATGGCAAACAATTAAATCAATTTATTTTATTAGAAATTTTACGGAAATAATCTTTACATTTGAGTACCCCTAAATATAAAGATTTGTTCAAGTTTGTAAAACAGAAAAATAGTAGCTTACTACAACAATATCAAAAGTTGTTAGAACAAAAGCTAAAAGATAAAACTTCTTATACTAAGGAGATTAAATCTGTTGGTATTTTAACTACAGATGAGATTTCTTCTGATTACAATTTACAATTTCACATAGAAAAAATATTGAATGTTAGAAATTCTAAAATCTATAGTTTTAGAAAGCACGATAAAGATAATCCAGAATCTTACAAACACTTTTCTGATCAGGAAATTTCTAAAAGTGGTAAAATATTAGACGTAAGTTTTAAGAGTTTTATAGAACATCCTTTTGATTTGTTAATTTGTTTTTTTGATAAGAAAAATGTTTTTTTAGAATATACTGCGTTACTTTCTGAAGCTCAATTTAAAGCAGGTATTGCTAATGTTAATAAAGAATTATACGATTTGCAAGTTATTTGCAAGAGCGATAACATTGAAGATTTTACCGTAGAATTAAAAAAATATCTTCAAATTTTAAATAGACTACCGTTAGATTCGTAAAATTTAACAAAAAAAAACAATCTGTTTTTTACTGATAAAACAGTGCTTTTCTAAAAGTAAATACCGAATAAAGAACTAAATTTGCATCAGTTTAAGAATATAAATATGCAGAAATTTGTTGGGATGGGAGTTGCACTTGTTACTCCTTTTAATGATGATTTAAGTGTCGATTTTAATGCACTTAAAAACTTGGTTGAATTTAATATAGAAAACGGCACAAACTATTTAGTGATTAATGGCACAACAGGAGAAAGTGCAACCATCACTAAAGAAGAAAAAACAGCTATCATTAATACAATTATTGAGGTTAATAATGGAAGACTACCATTAGTTTTAGGCGTTGGTGGAGCAAATACACAAGTTGTAATAGAAGAATTGCAAACATTAGATTTATCTAATATTGATGCTATTTTATCAGTCGCACCTTATTATAGCAAACCTACACAAGAAGGATTTTATCAGCATTTTAAAGCGATTGCAAACGCAACAACAAAAGATATTATTTTATATAATGTTCCAGGTAGAACAGCAAAAAACATGGAGCCAGCTACAACAATACGTTTAGCAAAAGACTTTAAAAATATTGTAGCAGTAAAAGAAGCAGGGAACCATCAACAACAATATTATTCGCTATTAAAGGATAAACCAGCAGACTTTTTAATTATTTCTGGTGATGATGATTTAACTTTAGGAGCTGTATTAGCAGGAGGTTCTGGTGTTATTTCAGTCATCGGACAAGCATTTCCAAAAGAATTTTCTAGGATGATTCAGTTAGGTTTAGAAGGAAAAAATAAACAAGCATTTGCTATTCATTACAGCTTAATGGACATAGTTTCATATATTTTTGAAGAGAACAATCCATCCGGAATTAAAGCCGTTCTTAAAAATTTAAACATCACTTCAGACAAGGTTAGATTACCTTTAGTGCCAGCTTCTGATGATTTACAAATAAAAATCGCTAATTTTATGGCGGATTTTTATAATTAAAAAGCAAATCATGTTATCAAAAAAAATAGAAGCAGCATTAAATGAACAAATAAAAGTAGAAGCAGAATCGTCTCAAGTATATTTGTCAATGGCTTGTTGGGCGGAAGTCCAAGGTTTTGAGGGTGTTGCACAATTTATGTATGCACATTCAGACGAAGAACGTATGCATATGCTTAAGTTGGTTAAATTTGTTAACGAACGTGGCGGACATGCAAAAATATCTCAATTAGACGCGCCACCTCTTGAGTTTGGTTCTTTTAAAGAAGTGTTTCAAACATTGTTTGAGCACGAAGTTTTTGTATCTAAATCAATCAATGATTTGGTACATATCACTTTAGAAGAGAGAGATTATGCGACCCATAACTTTTTACAATGGTATGTTTCTGAGCAAATAGAAGAAGAAGCATTAGCTAGAAATATCTTAGATAAAATAAATTTAATTGGTGATGATAAAAGCGGATTCTATTTGTTTGACAATGATATTAAACAATTAATTGTTGCAGATACACCGCCAGCATAACATTAACAAACTTTTAGCAGGTTTTACAAACGATTTCTTATCATTTTTATAGAATATTGTAGTGCACAATTTATAGTGCGAAAAAACGTTTTATTTCAGAAGTTGTTTTTTGATAAGAACTATCAAGACTTCCTTTAAAACTGTCATCCTGAACTTGTTTCAGGAGCTAAAAGAAAAGAATTTTTTGTTAAAAATAAATACTTTTATTATCCATAATTAATCACTAATTTTGCCGAATGCATAAAATGAAGAATGTAGCGTGTTTATTGATTGTTTGCTTGATGTTGTTTTCATGTAGCGAATATCAAAAAGTTTTAAATAAAGGAAGTAAGGAAGAGCAATACAAAATGGCTATTAAAATGTACGAAACTAAAAAGTACAATAAAGCCTTACGTTTGTTTGAAAAAATTACACCAGCATTTAGAGGAAAACCTCAAATGGAGCGTATCCAATTTATGGTTGCACAAGCGAACTTTAATACAAAGGGATATAGCTTAGCCGGATACTATTTTGATCGTTTTACCAAAAACTATCCAAAGAGTTCTAAAAAAGAAGAAGCTGCATTTTTATCAGCATATAGCTATAAATTAGGATCTCCAAGATTTAGTTTAGATGCTACAGATACTTATAAGGCGTTAGAAGCTTTTCAAGGATTTATAAATACATATCCAAATTCATCAAGAATAGAGGAGGCTAATAATCACTATAAAGAAATCCGTTATAAATTACAGAAAAAGCATTTCGAAATTGCTAAAACGTATTATAAAACAGCAGATTACGATTTAAGAAACTATAAAGCAGCTATTCAAGCTTTCGATAATTTATTAAGTGATTATTTAGGGTCAGAGTTTAAAGAAGAAGCTTTATACTACAGATTAAAAGCGGCACACGATTTGGTGTTAAAGAGTTATAATAGAAGAAAGCCAGAACGAATTAAAGATGCTATTAAAGCATACGAAAAATTAAAAAGAAGTTTTCCAGAATCAAAATTCATGGAAGATTCTAATAAAATGTTAGCAACATTACATAAAGAACAAAAACAATTACAAAAGAGTTAATCATGGACTATAAAGAAACAAATGCAGCTGTAAGTACAATTACGTATGATAAAAATGCTATTGAAAAGCCAACAGAGAATATCTATGAGGCAATTTCTATCATCGCAAAAAGAGCTACTCAAATTAATTCTGACTTAAAGAAAGAATTAGTTGATAAATTAGATGAGTTTGCTACTTACAACGATAGTTTAGAAGAAGTTTTTGAAAACAAAGAACAAATTGAAGTTTCTAAATTTTACGAGCGTTTACCTAAACCAACTGCTATTGCTGTTGAAGAATGGTTAAACGATAAAGTATACCATAGAACTCCAGAAACAGAATAATGTCTGTTTTAAGCGGTAAGAAAATTCTACTTGGCATTACTGCCGGAATAGCCGCTTACAAAACGGCTAGCTTAGTCCGTTTATTTATAAAATCAGGCGCAGAAGTTAAGGTAATTATGACACCTGCGTCTAAAGATTTTATTACTCCGCTTACACTTTCTACACTTTCTAAAAACCCTGTTCATTCTACTTTTTATAATAAAGAAGATGAAAATGAATTATGGAATAATCATGTAGATTTAGGTCTTTGGGCAGATATTATGTTAGTTGCACCAGCAACAGCAAATACATTGTCTAAAATGGCAAATGGAACATGTGATAATTTATTATTAGCAACCTATTTGTCAGCTAAATGTCCTGTATATTTTGCTCCTGCGATGGATTTAGATATGTACAAACATCCATCAACTATAGAAAGTTTAGAGAAATTACAAAGCTTTAAAAATGTTATGATTCCTGCTACTTCTGGAGAATTAGCAAGTGGTTTGGTTGGTGAAGGAAGAATGGCAGAACCCCAAGATATTGTTTCTTTTATAGAAAATGAGATACTGTCTAAATTGCCTTTAAAAGGAAAAAAAGTATTATTAACTGCTGGTCCAACCTATGAAGCAATTGACCCTGTTCGTTTTATTGGAAATCATTCTTCAGGAAAAATGGGGTTTGCAATTGCAAAAGCTGCAGCTAATTTGGGAGCGGAAGTTATTTTAATTACTGGCCCTTCACATCAAAAAGTACAACACTCATTTATAAAAAGAGTAGATGTTACTTCTGCTGAAGAAATGTATACAGCAGCTCACACTTATTTTTCTGATGTAGATATCGCTATTTTATCAGCGGCAGTTGCAGATTTTAAACCAAAAAATGTTGCACATCAGAAAATAAAAAAGAAAGATGCAACGTTAACCATAGAGTTAGAAAAGACAAAAGATATTTTAGCTTCGTTAGGAGCAATTAAAAAAGAGCAATTTTTAGTAGGGTTTGCTCTAGAAACGAATAATGAAATAGTGAATGCAAAAGGTAAGTTGGAACGTAAAAACTTAGATGCAATAGTTTTAAATTCTTTACAAGATAAAGGAGCGGGTTTTGCAACGGATACCAATAAAATTACTATTATTGATAAAAATTTAAATGAAAAGGCATTTCAATTAAAATCTAAAGCAGCAGTTGCAGTAGATATTATGAATGAAATTCTTTTAAGAATAAAGAAGTAAGATTGTTAGAATCAAGACATTTTTGAAACATTAATGTAGTCTTGAATCTTGACTTTAGAAGTCTAAAATCTAAATATATATGCGTAAACTAGTTTTTCTTATTGGCTTATTTTTAATGATTGGCAATGTAAATTCACAAGAATTAAATTGTTTAGTTACTGTAAATCATAATCAAATTGCAGGATCTAATAAGCAAGTTTTTGTTACTTTAGAAAGAGCTTTAACAGAATTTATCAATCAAACTAAATGGACAGATAAAGAAGTAGAAATCGAAGAGAAAATTAATTGCGCAATTAATATTATTGTAACGGCTAGAAATAATAATAATTTTGAAGCAAGTATTCAAGTACAATCTACTAGACCCATTTATGGTTCTACTTATGCATCACCATTATTAAACTTAAACGACGATGATTTTTCTTTTAAGTATAACGAGTTTGATCCGTTAATTTTTAATCCAAATTCTTTTGATAGTAACTTAGTTTCTACCATTGTTTTTTATGTATACACCATTCTTGGTATGGATGCAGATTCATTTTCTGTAAAAGGAGGGGAAGTGTACTTAAAAGCTGCACAAAATGCAGCATTACAAGCACAACAAAGTGGTTTAGCAGCTTGGGAAAATCAAGTAGGTAAGCAAAATAGATTTATGCTGATTGATAATTTATTGTCGCGTAAACTAGGAAACTTTAGAACGGTTAATTACGATTATCACAGATTTGGATTAGATAATTTTGTGAAAGACCCTAAAGAATCTAAGCAAGCAATAGAAAACGCAGTTATTAAGTTGGAAACTATTTATAATAAATCAATAGGAAACTATTTAATTAGATTGTTTTTTGATGCAAAAGCTGATGAAATAGTAAATGTCTATTCCGATGAAACAAAAACAAATCAGCAACAAAGATTAATTACTGCGGTTAGAAAAATTTCTCCAAACAATAACCCTAAGTGGCAAAAAATTAATTAATTTTAGTTTTTTAAAACTAAAGATTCTTGCTAACTCAACTTTCCATAAATAATTACGCATTAATCAATCAATTATCTATTGATTTTTCTTCAGGATTATCTATAATCACAGGAGAAACAGGTGCTGGGAAATCGATTCTTTTAGGAGCATTAGGCTTAGTTTTAGGAAACAGAGCAGATTCATCAACATTAAAAGATACTTCCAAAAAATGTATAGTTGAAGCTAAAATTGCGATTTCAAATTATAATTTAAGAGATTTTTTTGACGAAGTAGATTTAGATTATGAAGACAATACAATTATAAGAAGAGAGATTCTTCCTTCAGGAAAATCAAGAGCTTTTGTAAACGATACGCCAGTCAATTTATCGATTTTAAATGAATTAAAATCTAAGTTGATTGATGTACATTCTCAGCATCAAACATTACAATTATCAGATACTAATTTTCAGTTTGAAGTTTTAGATGCGCTGGCTAAAAATCAAGAGAAAATAGCTTCGTATAAAAAAGGCTTAGTACAGTTAAATCAACTTAAAAAAGAACTGATTGTTTTAGAACAAAATCAGCGAGAAGCAAATCAGCAATACGATTATAACTTGCACTTGTTTAAAGAGTTAGAAGAAGTTAAGTTACAAGTAGCTGAACAGCAAACTTTAGAAGAAACTTTAGATAAATTAAATAATATAGAAGATATTAAGCTGAATCTTTCCGAAGCATTATCTATTTCTGTTGATGAGCAAGTAGGTTTACAAAATTCACTACATACTTTAGAAAATAGATTGCAAAAAATCGCTTCTTTTTCTAAAGAATATGAAGAGATTTCAAATCGAATTTCTAGTATTAAAATTGAATTAGATGATATTGTTAGCGAATTAGAAACCGCGAATGAAAGTGTAGAATTTAATCCAAACGAACTAGAAAAAACAAACGATAGATTACAGTTGATTTATAATTTACAGAAAAAACATTATGTAAATTCTATTGAAGAATTGTTAGTCGTTCATGAGCAATTATCAGAAAAAGTAGGTCAGGTAGAAAATGCGGAAGAGACTATTAATGCTAAAAAAGAGGCAATTAATGCAATCTCAAAAAAGTTAGATGAAGTTGCTAATTTAATTACAAAATCGAGAGTTAAAGTTATTCCGAATTTAAAAAGCGAATTAGAAGAGTTATTAGCAGATTTAGGTATGGAAAACGCACGTTTCTCAATCAATATAAATCAAACTAAAAATTACTTTAGTAACGGAAAAGATGAATTAGAATTTCTGTTTTCTGCAAATAAAGGTGGAAGTTTTGGTGAATTAAAAAAAGTAGCTTCTGGCGGAGAATTATCCCGTATTATGTTAGCTGTAAAAAAGACATTATCAGAAAATATACAATTACCAACCATAATTTTTGACGAAATTGATACTGGAGTTTCAGGTGAAATTTCTAATAAAATTGCAGCAATTATGCAGCAAATGAGTAAACATATGCAGGTAATTACCATAACGCATTTACCACAAATTGCAGCCAAAGGAAATAATCATTATAAAGTTTTTAAAGACGAAGTTGATGGAGTAACAACCACCAATTTAAAACAATTAAATACGAATGATAGAATTGTTGAAATTGCAGAAATGTTAAGCGGAAAAGATATTTCAGAAAGTGCAATGACACATGCAAAAGAATTATTGAATTAAATTAGTCAACAGTCAACAGTCAACAGTCAATAGTCAACAGTCAATAGTCAACAGTCAACAGTCAACAGTCAACAGTCAACAGTCAACAACCAACAACCAAAAACTAAAACCTAATAACTAGTTATGTACAATTTATTAAAAGGTAAAAAAGGAATCATATTCGGAGCGTTAAACGAACATTCAATCGCTTGGAAAGTAGCAGAAAGAGCTCATGAAGAAGGAGCAGAGTTTGTGCTAACAAACGCACCAATTGCCATGAGAATGGGGCAATTAAATGCTTTGGCGGAAAAAACTGGTTCACAGATTGTTCCTGCAGATGCAACCTCTATGGAAGATTTAGAAAACTTGGTAGAAAAATCTATGGAAATTCTAGGAGGAAAAATTGATTTCGTTTTACACTCAATTGGTATGTCTGTAAATGTGAGAAAAGGAAAACATTATACAGATCCTAAATACGATTTCACAACTAAAGGTTGGGATGTTTCTGCGGTTTCGTTTCATAAAATCATGAATGTTTTATACAATAAAAACGCCATGAATACTTGGGGAAGCATCGTAGCTTTAACATATATGGCGGCACAGCGTGTATTTCCAGATTATAATGATATGGCAGATAATAAAGCCTATTTAGAGTCTATTGCGCGTAGTTTTGGTTATTTCTTTGGACGCGATCATAAAGTACGTGTCAATACAATTTCACAATCTCCAACGCCAACAACTGCGGGTAGTGGTGTAAAAGGATTCGACGGATTTATAGCCTATGCAGATAAAATGTCGCCGCTTGGAAATGCAACCGCTTTAGAATGTGCCGATTATACCATTTCGTTATTTTCAGATTTAACTAAAAAAGTAACCCTACAGAATTTATTTCATGATGGTGGATTCTCAAATATGGGTGTCAGCGATGAAGTAATGGATAAATTTGTTGGAGAAGAAGAATAAATAAACGTCAATCTGAACTTGTTTCAGATTCTCATAATTAATTAAAATTTTAAGAAGCGTTTTCCTGCTTTTCATTATATCTTTTTGTGAAAAACAAAAAGGATGTCATTGCAATCAGGGCTAAGCTTGTTTGCAAACAAATAGATATTTAAAAATTGAAAGTTTTTATTTAAAAGCTTTCAATTTTTTTATTTCTTACTTTTGAAACCTTGAAACCTTGAAACCTTGAAACCTTGAAACCTTGAAACTTTGAAACCTTCAGAACTAAACTTTAGTATAATAATCCCAGTTTACAATCGTCCACAAGAAATTGACGAATTGCTAGAAAGTCTTACAAAACAAGATTTTCAAGACAATTTTGAAGTTTTAATTATAGAAGATGGCTCCACTGAAAAAAGCGAATCTATTATTGAAAAGTATAAAAATCAACTAGATATAAAATATTTTTTCAAAGAAAATAGTGGAGCAGGAGCAAGTCGTAATTTCGGAATGGAGAAAGCTTCTGGAAACTATTTTATCATTTTAGATTCAGATGTAATTGTACCAAAACAATATTTATCTCAGGTAAAAAAAGGGTTAGAAAATAATTATACGGATGCCTTTGGTGGCCCAGATGCAGCACATACTAGTTTTACAGCATTACAAAAAGCAATAAATTATTCTATGACGTCTGTTTTAACTACAGGAGGAATTCGTGGTAAAAAACAAGCAGTTGGTAAATTTCAACCAAGAAGTTTTAACCTAGGGCTGTCACAGACAGCTTTTAGTAAGACAAAAGGTTTTTCAAAAATGAAAAACGGAGAAGATATAGATTTAACCTTCCGTCTTTGGGGAAATGATTTTGAAACACAACTAATTGAAAAAGCATTTGTATATCATAAACGTAGAAGTACAATTCAGCAGTTTTTTAAACAAACTTTTGGTTTTGGAACTGCAAGACCAATTTTAAATAAAAAGTATCCAGAAACTGCTAAAATCACGTATTGGTTTCCAAGTATTTTTATTATAGGGTTAGACATCAGTATTATTCTTGCCATTTTTGGATACAATCAATTACTCTTTTTTTATGGGCTATATTTTCTGGTAATTTTTATAGATTCCTTGTTTCAGAATAAAAACTTGTATGTCGCTTTTTTAAGTATGATTACTTCTTTAACGCAATTTTTAGGATATGGATTGGGGTTTTTGGAAAGTATGTTTTTTAAGAAGGTTCGCTAACTGTTAGTATAAGAAACGTAGGGCAGTTGATAAGCGATACATTTCGCTTTGGTATTAAGCCAAATATAAATATTTTGCTTTTATCATTTTTAGTAAACGTCAAATTTTATATTTGGCGACTTTGCAAACAAATACAGACCTTTCGATTAAGCGCAAAAGCCCTATGTTTTTTATACCATGTTACGTGCTGTACTATTTTTATCATCATCATTTTCATCAGTATTTTTTTCCTTTTTAAATGCTCCAGTTAAAATTCCTAATCCAGAAAAGAATAAGACTAAAGTTGCAATTCCCCACCAGTCAAATTCAATAGAACCATTTTTGAAAAACCTTTTAAAGGTCCAAAAACCAAATATTAATGTAGTAATTACACCACCAAAAAGTTCTCCCCAACTAAAAATTTCAAATTTAAAAACAGCTTCTCTAATTTCTTTTTTATTTTTTTCTTCACTATCAATTTCTGGTTCGTCAAATGATGCTATTAAACCAATTAATGAACCAAAAGCTACTAGAGACAAAAAGAAGAATACTGTATCAAATTGTTTAATGATTACTTTATCATAAAGAAAGTAAGAAACTGAAATAAGAATTAATAAAGTTAAAAAGAAGCCTCTATAACTATTAATTCTAGTTGGTTTTCTATATTTTCTTTGAACTTCTCTTTCAATTGCTCGTTTAATAATTTCAGAATTAATTATATCAGAAGTTTTAGCTTTTTCTAATAATTCTATATCAGATAATATTTTTGTAGAAGACCTAGGAATTAATGGTAATACCTTTACATAAGCGATAAAAAGTCCAAATAACCCAGCAATAACACTAGATAATTGTTTTAAATCAATTTGTAATAAATATTCCTTTAAAGTTTCAATCATAAAAAATAAAGGTTTTATATATGTATAAGTATTGCTGGTAACGTAAACGCGTTTATTCAACGTTTCAACGTTTTAATGTTTTATAAACGTAGTTAGCGAAGTTCGGTTTTTTTTACCAAAAAGTCAAAGGGGGAAAACACCTAAATATTGTTAAGTGTTTTAATTTGTAAATCATCCAATTTTGTTGCTTTCGTTTTAAACTCAATAACTTTATTTTCATTAGGCAATAAATCAAAAAAGTTGTCAGAAAAATGTCCTTTCGCTTTTGAATATAAAAAAACGCCTTTTTGTAATACATCACTTTCTAAGGTAATTTTAAAACCTTTTTCAATTTTAGAAATTTGTTGCTCAATTTCCCCTTTAGGTAATTTTAAATTTTTAGGTTTAGAAAAATAGAAATACGATTTTTCATTATTAAATTCAGTTATTAAGAGAGTAGAGATTCTATCAAATTTATTTAAAGAAAACGTATAAAATTGTTGACTACTATTTTCTAGCAACTCAATTTCTTTTGAATCAAACCAAAGTTCTTTACCATAAAAATCAATCACTTTTAGTTTTAATTCACCTTTTAGTTTTTCAAAAGTATCATTTATAATAAATGTTTTTACAGAGTCCTTTTCAATTTTAGAAGAAATCAAAACATTTTCAAAAGCCTTTTTAGTTTTGTATTGTAGCGCTTTCCAATTACCAAAATAATCAATACTAGACCAAGAAATTGCTGGCCAACAATCATTTAATTGCCAATATAAAGTTCCCATATTGTAGGGTTTTGCTCTTCTGTGAGCTTCAATTCCCATTACAATTCCTTTAGCTTGTAACAGTTGACTTACATAAGCATAATCTTCATGATTTGTTGGGATTTTATAATCACGTTCCATGTATTCATCAATCAACTGAAAACCTCTCACATGTTTTTGATGCGATTTAATAGCATCTGTTTTTAAATCAATAGCATCTTTTTGATTGATATATTTTATAGTTTCAAAATTCGGAAAAGATTGAAAACCAAATTCACTCATAAACCTTGGCACATTTTCTTGTAGATGCTCAAAAGGATATGCATCATGCCAAATCCACCAATCATGTGCATCACCTTCGGATTTATATTTAGGATTTCCACGTCCGTATTTTGGAGAAGTTTCCCAATAATCTGTATCACTAAATTCGTTTACAGCTTTAGGCAAAATGGAATCGAAAACAGCTAAATAATCATTCCAAATTGCTTTCTTTTCTTTTTCGGTTCTATCAGCTTGCCAACCCCAACGTTTCCAACCTTCAGAGTTTTCGTTATTTCCACACCACAAAGCAATTGAAGGGTGATTTCTTAATCTTTTTACTTGTTGTTCAGCTTCTGTTTTTACATTTTCTAAAAAAGATTTGTCACCTGGATACATTGCACAAGCAAACATAAAATCTTGCCAAACTAAAATTCCTTTTTCATCACATAAATCATAAAAAACATCATTTTCATAAATTCCTCCTCCCCAAACACGTAACATATTCATGTTCGATTTTACAACGTCTGTAAGTAGTTTTTCATAATAAGTATTAGTGACTTTATTCTGAAAACTGTTTTGTGGAATGTAGTTAGCACCTTTCATATAAACAGGTTTTCCATTCAATTCAAACTCAAAAGATTCGCCAATACTGTCTTTTTTATTGATTAGTTTTATAGTTCTGATTCCATATTTTGTAGAAATACTATCTAAAATTTGATCATCTTTTTTTACAATAACTTTAATATCATACAAATAGGGCTCTCCTAAATTATGAGTCCACCATAATTTAGGATTTTTTATAGTAATTGGTATTTTGAGATTAGAGTTTTCAGAATGCAATTTATTGTTTAGATATACATCATATTTTAATTGTTCTTTTTCAATATATTGATTTTCAATTTCAACAATTAAATTTGCAGCAGAGTCTGTTACTGCATTTTGTTTTACATAAATATTCTCAATTTTATAATCATTCCAAGCATTGATAGAAATATTTTTCCAAATTCCAGAAGTATTTAATTTTGGTCCCCAATCCCAACCATATTGAAATTGTGCTTTACGTGAATAAATTCGTTTACCTTCTGGTAATTTGTATGGATTAATTACCTCTTTTTGAATTTCAATCTCATCCGTATTTTTAAAAATGATTTTTAAGTGATTGTCTTTTTTTGCTAATCTTTTAATGTTAAAAGTGAATTTTCTAAAAGCATTATCAGTTTTTCCTAACAAAGAATCATTTAGGTAAATAGAAGCATAGGTGTCTAATCCTTCAAAATTGAGTTCAATATTTTTTTTATTTAAGACTTCATCTGATAATTGAAAAGTAGTTCTATAAATCCAATCTTTTTTAGAAATCCATTGTACTTTATTTTCATTCGTTTTTATAAATGGATCTTCAATGATTTTATGAACTAATAAATCCGTAAATATATTTCCTGGTATTGTAGCAGAATTCCAACTTAACGTATCAATTCCTTTAAATTGCCAATTTTCATTCAAAGATATTTCTATTGGAAGGTCATTTTTTTGCTGACAGCCAACAATAATCAAAATTGATAAAAGAATGAGGATTTTACGCACTTTTAATCGCTTTTAAAATTTCTTGAATGGTTTTAACGTCAGATTCTGTTTGAATAGAATTACCAAAAAAGTTGCTATTTTCTTTACGGATAACTTTAGATGCAGAACTATGAACTTCTTTAAAACCAGCATTCTTAAATAAATGAATATTTGTAGGATTAATACCATTTCCAGGAAGAATTATGATTTTATCTTTAGCTAGTTCTTTAAGTTCAATTAATAGCTCAATTCCTTGTTCAGCTTTATCTTGTAAACCAGAAGTTAAAATTCTATCAACCTTTAAATTTATTAATTGAAGTAAACTTTCTTTTGGGTTTTTAACACAATCAAAAGCTCTGTGAAATGTAAAAGTTAAGGGTTTTGAAAGTTTAATTAGTTCTTTTGTACATTTTATATCAATAGAATTATCTGGATCTAAAATTCCAGAAACAATTCCGTTAAAACCGAGTTTTTTACAGAACTCAATATTGGACTTCATCAATTCAAATTCATCATCAGAATAATAAAAGTTACCACTTCTAGGTCTAATTAAAACGTTTACAGGAATTGTAATCTCTTCTGAAATTTTTTTCAACAAACCATATGAAGGTGTAATTCCTCCAACAGAAAGTTCAGAACATAATTCGATTCTATCTGCTCCAGCATTTTGAGCATTTAAAGCTGATTGATATGAGTTTGTACAGATTTCTAAAATCATTATTCTACAATTATTTCATCAATAAATGTCCAAGCTTTATGTCCTGCACCTTGTTTTCCTTCTGGGATTTCCCCAAAATTTTTAATGATAATTTCCACTTTAGTTACTTTAATAGTCTCAATTTCATACTTGTAATTCACTAATAAGTTATCTCTGTTATTAATTTGTCTGATGTCATTTATAGTTTTACCATCTTCAAGATGAAAACTAAAACCAATTTCATTAGGAGCATAAATCCATTGTCCATTTCCGTTATGAAATCTAGTAGATATAGAATTGATTTCTGTTGGTTTATCAAAATCAATGGTTATTTCAACATTTTCACCCCAAAAGCCCAACCATTCTTTATCACCATAACGTTTGTTACTTCCCGAAATTCCATTAATTAATGCCTTTTTTCCACCAGCATTATAACTTTTATGGGGTTGTACATTTAAAGTAACGTTTTTACCTAGTGCTTTGTGTTTGTTTATTGTTTCAGAAAAAATCAAACTAATTTGCTTTCCATTTTCAAAACTAGCGCCTTTAATTGTGATGTTTTTTTCTATTAAAAGAGGCTTTTTGTATACAAGAGAATTATTTGTTGGATTAGTTCCATCTATAGTATACCTAATTACTTTATCATTTGAAGATGTAGAAAGCGTGTACAATAATTGGTTGTTTTCTGAATGTAGGTTTCCAAAAACTTCATATAAATGATTTGCATAATTCACATTTAAATGATCCAAACGTTTTTGGAAATAAATTAAGCGCTGTTTAAAATCTCCATAATTTTTATTTTCTTGTTTAGACCAAACAACTTCACTTAATGCAATCATTCTTGGTAACGCCATATATTCAACTTTTTCTGGAGTTGGTATATATTCTGTCCAAACATTTCCTTGAGCACCTAACACATATTTACTTTCTTTTGGTGTTAATTCTTTGGGGATTGGATTAAAATGATATACTTTTTCTAGCGGAAGAAAGCCACCAATAGCTACAGGTTCATTTTCGTTAGTAGATTGATAATGATCAAAATAACAGTGAGATTGTGGTGTTAAAATTACATTGTGTTTTTGTTTTGCAGCTTCAACAGCACCATTTGTGCCGCGCCAAGACATTACAGTTGCATTTGGTGCTAAACCACCTTCTAAAATTTCATCCCAACCAATTATTTGTTTTCCTTTTGAGTTGATGTATTTTTCCATTCGAGTGATAAAATAACTTTGTAATTCATGTTCGTCTTTTAAACCTTCTTTTTTGATTAACTTTTGACAATGATTACAATTTTTCCATCTTGATTTTGGAGCTTCATCTCCGCCAATATGAATGTATTTTCCTGGAAATAATGGAATTACTTCATCTAATACATCTTCTAAAAATCTAAAAGTTGATTCTTTTGGACAATAAATATCTTCAAAAACGCCCCATTTTGTAGCAACTTCTACTTGTTTTCCTGTACAACCTAATTCAGGATAAGCAGCAATTGCAGCTTGAGAATGCCCAGGCATTTCTATTTCAGGAATCACAGTTATTTGTCTGTCTGATGCATATTTTACAATCTCTTTAATTTCTTCTTGAGTATAATAACCGCCATACTTTTTTCCATCAAATTTGTGTGGTTGATCTGAATAATGTCCAATCAAAGTTTCTTTTCTATAAGCTGCAATTTCTTGTAGTTTCGGATATTTTTTGATTTCAATTCTCCAACCTTGATCTTCTGTTAAGTGCCAATGAAAGGTATTCATTTTTAACATCGACATTAAATTGATATACTTTTTGATAAATTCAACCGAGAAAAAATGACGTGCAACATCTAAATGCATTCCTCTATATGTAAATTGAGGTTCGTCTTTTATGTCAATACATTGAATTGCGATTGATTTTGAATCAGTTTTTATTGGTATTAACTGAAGTAAACTTTGTACAGCGTAAAAAGCACCTTTAGAGTTTTTTGCAGTAATCAAAATTTTGTTTTCCTCAATTTTTAAAGAATAACCTTCGTTGTTTATTATTGTTTCATCAATTGTAAAAGAAATTATATTTCCAGTTTTAGCATCAGATAAATTTATTTGATACCCTTCATTTAAATAATTGGTAAAATAATTTGATACTGATTTTAACGCTTCATTCGCTTCTATTTTAGTCTCGTTATTTAAAATAAAAACCCCTTGCAAAATTTTTTCTGATAAAGGTTTAGGAATAATATTCGGAGAAACTGGATCAGAAGGTTTTTCTGAACATGATTTTATAAATAGAATAAAAACTAATAATATATAATGATGAAATTTCATTTTCTGTTATATTTGATACGAATTTAACAATCTATTTTGATGAAGCTTCATTTTTATTCTTTTTTTCTTGTCATATTCGTAATAATATCTTGTAACCGAAAACCGACAATTCCAACAGCAAAAAAAGATAAAAAGTTAATTTCTTATGTGAATCCATTTATTGGAACTGGCGGACATGGACATACATATCCAGGAGCAACAATGCCTTTTGGTATGATGCAACTTTCTCCAGATACGCGTTTAGATGGTTGGGATGGATGTTCAGGATATCATTATTCAGATGATGAAATTTATGGTTTTTCTCATACTCATTTAAGTGGAACTGGAGTTTCCGACTATGGAGATATTTTATTAATGCCAACAAATAAAATCAATTTTAATAATGGTGCTGATGGAAAACAAGGTTACAAGTCAAAATTTTCTCACGAGAAAGAAATAGCAGAACCAGGCTATTATAAAGTACATTTAGATGATACTAATATTGATGTTGAATTAACGGTATCTAAAAGAAGTGGAATACATAAATACGAATTTCCATCTGAAGATAATCAAATTGTAATTTTAGATTTATTACATCGTGATAAAGTTTTAGATGCAAAAATTAATAAAATTTCTAATACAGAAATAACAGGACATCGTTTCTCTGATGCTTGGGCAAAAGACCAACGATTGTTTTTTGCAATTAAAACATCACATCCTTTTAATGATATGTTGCAATCGCCACCAAAACAAGGAATGGCAGGAGCTCAGAAAATTGCTTTGACTTTTATCAACCCAAATAATGAACCAGTGTATCTTAAAATAGGGATTTCTGCGGTTGATATAGAAGGTGCAAGGAAGAATTTAGAAAAAGAAATTGGTAGTAAAACTTTTGATGAAGTTAAAAGTGAAGCGCAAAAAACTTGGGAAAAGCAATTAGAAAAAATCGTTGTTAATGATTCTAATAATGATAATAAAGTCAATTTTTATTCATCAATGTATCATGTTTCTATCGCCCCAAATCTGTATCAAGATATTGATGGAAGATATAGAGGAATGGATTTAGAAATTCATGAGAACAAAGATTTCGATTATTATACAGTTTTTTCACTTTGGGATACTTACAGAGCTGCTCATCCTTTGTACACAATTATTGAGCAAGAAAAAACGAATGATTTTATAAAGACTTTTTTAGCTAAATATGATGAAGGTGGTATTATGCCAATTTGGGATTTATCAGCAAATTATACAGGTTGTATGATTGGCTATCATGCTGTTCCTGTAATTGCTGATGCGTATTTAAAAGGAATTAAAAATTACGATGTAGAGAAAGTTTTTATGGCGATGAAACATTCAGCTACTCGAGATAAATTAGGATTAGATTCATATAAAAACTTCGGATTTATTCCTATGGAAAAAGAATCAGAATCTGTTTCTAAAACCTTGGAATACGCTTATGATGATTGGACCATTGCACAAATGGCAAAATCTTTAGGGAAAGAAGATGATTATAAAAACTATTCAGAAAGAGCACAATATTATAAGAATGTTTTTGATCCAGAATCTAAATTTATGAGAGGTCGTTTTAGAAATACTTGGTTTTCACCTTTTGATCCTTATGAAGTGAACTTTAATTATACAGAAGCCAATTCTTGGCAATACAGTTTTTATGTACCACAAGACATTTCTGGATTTATCAAATTATTAGGAGGAAAGCAACAATTAGAAAATCAATTAGATAAATTATTTGTTGCAGAAGACAAAACTTCTGGTCGTCATCAAGTAGATATTACGGGTTTAATTGGGCAGTATGCGCATGGTAATGAACCAAGTCATCATATGGCGTATTTGTATAATTTCATCAATAAACCTCATAAAACACAAGAGAAAATTCGTCAGATTTTAACAGAATTGTATACCAATACTCCAGATGGAATTTCAGGAAACGAAGATTGTGGACAAATAAGTGCTTGGTATATTTTTTCTTCTTTAGGCTTTTATCCTGTAACTCCAGGTTCAAATCAATATATTATAGGAAGCCCTCTATTTGAAAAAGCAACTATTAATTTAGAAAACGGAAAATCGTTTACGGTTGAAGCTAAAAATCAATCTGCAGAAAATAAATACATTCAAGCTGTAAAACTGAATGGTAAGAATTATGAGTACTCGTATATCAATCATCAAGATATTATAAAAGGAGGGAATTTGGTTTTTGAAATGACAAACACTCTAACAAAATGGGGGACAAAAGATGAATTTATTCCTTCAACTAAAATTGATGAACATTTAATTGTTGCTGCCCCTTTTATTGCTAAAGGAAAAACAGCTTTTAAAGGAAAAACAGAAATTACTTTAGAAAATGTAGATAAAGCTGTTAATATATTTTATTCTTTGGATGATAAATTTCAGAAATATGAAAAATCATTTACAATTTTTGATAAAGCTATTTTAAAAGTCTATGCTGAGAAAAATGGAGTAAAAAGCGCAACAATTAAAACTGATTTCTATAAAATTGATCCAAACATTAAAATTGATTTAAAAACAGAGTATGCCAATCAATACAATGCTGGTGGAAATAATGCTTTAATTGATGGAATTGTTGGTGCAGAAGATTTTAGAACAGGAACTTGGCAAGGTTATTTTGATACAGATTTGATTGCGATTGTTGATTTAGGAAGTGAAAAAACAATTTATAATGTAAATGTTTCATTTTTAAGAGATCAAAGAAGTTGGATTTTTCTGCCAAAAGAAGTTGATATTTATACTTCTAATGATGGGATTAATTTTAAAAAAGAAATAAATTGGAATTTTAGTTTACCTAAGAATACTGATGAAGTTAAGATTGAGAAAGTTCACGTTTCTAAATTAGGAAAAGCTAGATATGTAAAAGTAGTAGCTAAAAAATTTGGCAAACTTCCAGAATGGCATTTAGGCTATAAACATGATGGAAGATCTTGGTTGTTTGTTGATGAAATTCAAATAAAATAAATGTCAGGTTGAGCGCAGTCGAAACCTAATTAAATTATAAAATGATAAAAAAACTAATTCTAACAGTATTTGTAATCTCAATCATAAGTTGTAATTCAGAGTCAAAATCTAGTTTCGATAAAAAAGAAAAAAAACCTTCAAAAGATTTTGTGCAATTTGTAAACCCAATGATTGGTACTTCTAAAATGGGTCATGTTTTTCCTGGAGCTACAGCTCCTTTTGGAATGGTGCAATTAAGTCCACAAACTAACTTTGAAGTCATGTTTAAAGATAATAAGTACAATACTAAAACGTATGAGTATTGTGCAGGGTATCAATACAAAGATTCTACAATTGTAGGTTTTGCACACACTAATTTTAGCGGAACAGGACATTCCGATTTAGGTGATTTATTAGTAATGCCAACTGTTGGAAAGTTAGTGTTGAATCCTTTGAAAACAAAAGAAGGTGAGAAAGGATTTTACTCAAAATTTTCTCACAAAAATGAAACTGCTAAAGCTGGTTATTATAAAGTTGATTTAGAAGATTATAATATTAAAGCAGAATTAACAGCATCAGAACGAGTAGGTTTTCATCAATATACATTTCCAAAATCTTCAGAGTCACATATTTTGTTGGATTTGGTGTACAATGTTTATCATCATGATAATAAAAATGTATGGACGTTTTTACGTGTAGAAAATGATTCTACTGTAACTGGTTATAGACAAACTAAAGGTTGGGCAAGAACTAAAAAAGTGTTTTTTGCAATTAAATTTTCGAAACCATTTAAAAGTTATGGACATAAAAAATATGATAAAATCACTTATGATGGTTTTTATAGACGTTTTAATCAGAAAGAAAATTTTCCTGAAATGGCAGGAAAAGACATAAGAGCCTATTTTAATTTTGATACTAAAGAAAGTGAGAAAATAAAAATGAAATTTGCATTATCTTCAGTAAGTTCAGCTGGAGCAATGAAAAACTTAGAAGCTGAAATTCCACATTGGGATTTTGAGAAAACTAAAAATGAAACTCAACAAAAGTGGAATAAAGAATTATCAAAAATAGAAGTTGAAACGTTAGAAGAATCACAAAAAGAAACTTTTTATACGGCTTTATATCACACCATGTTAAGTCCGATTTTATATGAAGATGTCGATGAGAAATATAGAGGCTTAGATCAAAATATTCATACTTCTGAAGGATTTACAAACTACACGATTTTTTCTTTGTGGGATACTTACAGAGCATTACATCCATTATTTAATGTTATTCAGCAAGAACGTAATAATGACATGATTAAATCGATGTTAGCACATCAAAATGAAAGTGTACATAATATGTTACCAATTTGGTCTCATTATGCCAATGAAAATTGGTGTATGATTGGGTATCATGCAACTTCAGTAATTGCAGATGCTGTTGTTAAAAATGTAGGGGATTTTGATAAAAATGAAGCTTTAAAAGCATCAGTGGCAACTGCAAATGTTTCTTATTTTGATGGTTTAGGAGATTATTTACAATACAAATATGTGCCAGATGATAAAAGTCATTCTTCAGTTTCTAAAACATTAGAGTTGGCTTATGATGATTGGACAATAGCACAGATTGCGAAAAGTGTTAATGACGTAGAAACAGAAAAAATATTTTTAGAAAGGTCAGAATACTATAACAATGTTTTTAATCCAAAGAATGGATATATGAGTCCAAAATTATCTGATGGTGCGTTTAGAAAAAACTTTAGCCCTTTAGATACTCACGGACAAGGTTTTATTGAAGGAAATGCTTGGAATTACGGTTTGTATGTTCCGCATCAATTAGATAAAATGATTCAAATGATGGGAGGTAAGCAATCATTTTCTAGAAGATTAGATTCATTATTTACAATGGAAATTGAAGATAGGTACATTGCAAAACATGAAGATATAACAAGAGATGGAATTATAGGAAATTATGTACATGGAAATGAGCCAGGGCATCACATTCCTTATTTATATAATTGGACTGATGATGAACATAAAACTCAAGCAAGAGTTCGAATGATTATGGATACTATGTACGGACCAGGAGTAGAAGGTTTGTGTGGAAATGATGATGCAGGACAAATGAGCGCTTGGTATATTTTTTCTGCTTTAGGATTTTACCCTGTCACGCCAGGTTCTAATCAATATGCATTGGGAAGTCCATTAGTTAAGAATGCTACATTGAATTTAGAAAATGGTAATAAATTGATCATTTCGACTGAAAATCAATCAAAAGAAAATGTATATGTTTCTAAATTAAAGATTAATGGAAAAGAGATTGATAGGAATCATATCTTTCATGATGAATTGATGAATGGAGGAGAATTTATTTTTACAATGTCAAATCAACCAAAAAAATAACTATTCTTTGTCACCTTGAGCGCAGTCGAAAGGTCTTAAACTTATAAAAATGAAAAGAAGAAATTTTATAAAAAAAGCATCCGTTTCAGGTTTAGGATTGGTTGCAGTATCCTCAACTTTAATTAGTTGTGAAGAAACTAAGAAAGATGAAAAAGTAGTTGCTGCAGTAAATATAAAACCAATAAGACCTCTAGTTATTGCTACATGGAATACACCATTAGCGGTAGAAACGGCAGCAAAAGTTTTAGAAAAAGGAGGTTCGGTTTTAGATGCAGTAGAACAAGGTTGTAGAATTGAAGAAGCAAATGAAGAAGGTATGTCTGTAGGAAAAGGAGGATTGCCAGATAGAGATGGAGATGTAACTTTAGATGCTTGTATCATGAATGAAAAAGGTGATTATGGAGCAGTTTTAGGCGTTAAGAATATTAAACATGTAATTTCTGTGGCAAGAAAAGTAATGGAAGATACGCCACATGTAATGTTGGTTGCAGAAGGAGCAGAACAATTTGCCGTTTCTAAAGGTTTTAAAAGAGAAAATTTATTGACAGAAAAAGCCAAAAAAGCTTGGGAGAAATGGAAAATAACATCAGAATATAAACCTATAATTAATATAGAAAATCACGATACTATTGGGATGTTAGCTATCGATAAAAATGGTGATATTTCTGGTGCTTGTACCACAAGTGGATTGGCTTACAAGATGGCTGGTAGAGTAGGAGATTCTCCTATTATTGGCGGTGGTTTATTTGTTGATAATGAAATTGGTGGTGCTTCAGCCACAGGTTTAGGAGAAGAGGTTTTAAAAACAGTAGGTAGTTTTTTAATTGTTGAATTAATGCGTCAAGGGAAAACGCCACAACAAGCCTGTGAAGAAGCAATTGGAAGAATTGTAAATAAACCAGGAAAAGATTTTAAGAATTTTCAAGTAGGCTATATTGCAGTAAATAAACAAGGAGAAACTGGAGCATATTCTATTCATGAACATTTTAGCTATAATCTTTTTAAAGAAGGAGAGAATAAGAATATGCCATCAGATTTTTTTAATAAAGTATAATTTATGTCAACAACAGTAAATAACAAATCATACAAATCCGCATTTATATTTTTAACGACTTTATTTTTCCTCTGGGGATTTATTACAGTTTTAGTGGATAGTTTAGTACCAAGATTAAAAGATGTTTTCGAAATGTCTTATGCCAAAACTGTTTTGGTACAGTTTGCTTTTTTTGTAGCATTCTTTGTGTTTTCTTTACCAGCAGGATTTATTTTATCAAAAATCGGTTATAAAAAGGGAATTGTTTTAGGATTACTAACCATGGCTGCAGGTTGTTTATTATTTTATCCAGCTGCATCTTTTAGATCATTTCCAGTATTTTTATTTGGGTATTTTACTCTTGCAGGCGGAATTACAATTTTGCAAGTAGCTGCAAATCCGTATGTTGCTTTGTTAGGTTCTGAAGAAGGAGCAAGTAGCCGTTTAAATTTATCGCAAGCATTTAATTCTTTAGGAACTACAATTGCACCAGTTGTTGGTGCGTTATTTTTATTGAGTGACACTGTAAAAACATCTACAGAAATCGATTTATTATCGGCAACAGAAAAGACAAATTATTATGCAGCAGAAGCTGCTACTGTGCAAACGCCTTTTTTATTAATTGCTTCTTCAATAGCAGTTTTAGCAATTATTTTTGGATTTATAAAATTACCTAAAGTGATGCAAGAATCTCCTAAAGGAGGATACCTTACGTTATTAAAAAACAAAGTGATGCTTATGGGTGCTTTAGGAATCTTTGTGTATGTAGGTGCAGAAGTTGCTATAGGTAGTTTTTTAGTAAACTATTTTTCTGATATGAATTTAGCAACAGTAGTTTCTCAAAATGAAACCATGATGAATATTGCAAATACAATTGCAAGTACTTTTAATAAAACATTTACAGATTCTGACCCAAAATCTTTATTAGGAATTTTTGTAATATTTTATTGGGGTGGAGCAATGATTGGACGTTTTGTAGGTGCTTATCTAACCAAAATTATGGCTCCAGGAAAAGTTTTGGCAATTTTTGCAAGTTTAGCAATTGCTATGATTTTAATTTCTATAAACACAACTAGTTTGCTTTCTATGTGGTCAATTTTGGCTGTTGGTCTGTTTAATTCAATTATGTTTCCAACAATTTTTACATTGTCTTTAGAAGGATTAGGAGATTTAAAAGCACAAGCTTCTGGTTTACTTTGTATGGCAATTGTTGGTGGCGCAATTATACCTTTTGCTTTTGGAAGTTTAATAGATGGTTTTGGTTTTAAAACAGCGTTTATCTTAACAATTCTTTGTTATGGATATATTCTGTTTTATGGGAGATTTAAAGCAAGAAAAGTGTAATTATTTTAATTTTTCGCTAACGTTTGGCTAAGAAACGTAGGGCAGGTGATAAGTAATGCGTTTCGGTTTGGTACTAAGTCAAGTATAATATTTTGCTTTTATCTTTTTTACTATAAACGTCAAATTTTATATTTAGCGTACTTAGTTAATATTCACATACCTTTCGGTTAAGCACAAATGCCCTATGTTATTTATATATTGTTAGCATTTCTTTATTTTATTTCAATGTTATAACCTAGCTTTTTAGCGTTGTCAATAAAGTCAGAAGTATTATGTGGATTCCATTGATTGCAAGTTGCGATTATTTCTCCATCAGCTAAATGTATTGTTTCTGTCGACTTGATATAATGTCTTTTATGCCCCCAATTGTTATAGATTTCTTCTGCTCTTGATAGTTTGTCAAAAACTCCAAAACTCCCTTGAATTTGCTTTGGAAATATCTCTTTTAATTTAGAGAATGTTGTCGTAGGATTTAAATCCACATATTCTCTAACAATCTCATTTACCAATCTTGCCTTATTAAACACCTTGTTTTTATATAAAAATTTGGAATAATCTTTTTCAGAATATTTATAAGAGAAATATGTATCAGAAACAACAAAAATATTGTTATCAGTACTACGATATCTATTCAGTACAATTCCAGCAATTGGTATTATGTCTTTGTATTTATAGCCTTTATTTAGTCTTTCTTGTAAATCAGCACTAATTGATGTCCCCACCATTACACCAATCCATTTAGGTTTTACATCTGCTTCCCAGTAATTTCCAATCTCTAATATTTGTTCTTTTTGGTCTAAATAACTTTCAAGTTGATTTAATGTTGATTCGTCAATCTGATTTAGTTTTAGTTCTATTATGCTTAAATATTCTGCTCCGTATGATGTCAAAATATCGATTCGCCCATCTCTGTTTCTTCTTCCTTTTTTTAAAGCAATTTCCTCGTCAAGAACAGCTACTTCAGTAAAGTTATCTTTGTCTAAAATAAGTATTTCTTCGTTTTCAATCAAATAAGCTTCCATAGCCAATTCTTTCTTAAATGGATAAGGAGTTAATCCAATATTATTTGCTGTTACTTGTTTGAAAATTTTCATTGGGTTGATTTAATGAATGCTAACCTATACGATTATGTGTCGTTTTAATGACTTATAATCGACGTTAGCTAAGTTCGGTTTTTATTATCAAAAAATCAAAGGGGAAAAACACCCATTTTTTAAATAACCTAGTAGGAGAGAGTCTATTAACTAAGTTGTTGCGAAGTATTCTTTTTTTAATTGTGGTAATTTCTTTAATAAATCACTTCATTATTCTATAACACAATTTTTTATACGATTAAGTTTAATAGGTTTTTAGATCTTAAACTCATTTGTATTAAGATTACAGAAATTATAACTGTAATAGCTTGTAAACTAAAAAAAAAGATTAAAATTATTTTTTTATTTATTTTGTTTTTTAATAGTCGATAAGTGGAATATCCTAAGCTGAATGCCATAAATAATAAGGAAGGGATGGTTATTGTATGTGCAATAACATTAAAGGAATTGTTCTCTATAGGATAAAATGAAATTAATATTAAAGCAATAAAGTATAGTGTTGCAATAACGTTAATAAGTAGAATTGTCTTTTCTAATTTGATTTGTTTCATAATTTATTAAGTATAAACTAAAGCATTTTATACAGAATTAAGTTCAATATAAATTTTGTTAGCAATTTAGTTTTTTTGATAAAAAAAATAATAAGGAAAAACACCCATTTTTATAATAGGGTGAATTTTTTAGAAAAGTAATTAGTTAATGTTTTTTTGGATATTATTTTCGTTGAATTCAGTTATTTTTTGTTGTAAATCACGAATCAATTGTTGAGCAATGGGTTCATTACTATATTTTAATTGTTCAATAATTTTCTTCATGGTTTCTGGGGAGTCAGTTTCTTTAGGAATAGGTTGGAAACTTTCCTTTGGAGCTTGTGAAAAAAATAATTGATCTGACCATTCATTTCTTTCACCATCAATTACCAAATGAACACGGTCTGTCTGACCAGAATTTATAACGGAATGTACATAGTTTACATTGGTATACCAGCATTCTCCAGGTAACATTGTTAATTCTGTTCCGTCTAGAACAAAGTGGACATCCGAATTGGTAACGATTGGTATGTGTAAACGAAACGTACCATCTTCATAGCCTAGTTCATGATCTCGATGTGGTTTAATTTCTGCGCCAACTCCCAATCGAAGAATACGTGCCGTGAGTATAGTGCATTTAAAAGAATCAATTACTTCTTTAAAATAAAGACATTCTTTAAGTATTGATGTTTCTGAAATCACTGAGTTAGCTGTTGGATGCGCAAATATATTTGCGTCTTCTCCGTTTTCTGCATACAATGAAATAGCCTTCCAATCTCCCTGATAACCACCTGTGTTAAAATGCGGAATCCAATTGCCTTCAAGAACTAACGATAAATCGTGGGTTAGTTTTTCTTTGTTAAACTGAAAAGGGAATTTTAAATATTTTGTGCTTTTTAGCATTGTCAATTTTAAGAATTTTCCATCAAAAAAATAACAAGTAAAAACACCTGATTTTACTGCAAAAAAAACCGAAACTACTAAGTTTCGGTTTTTATAATTATCTAAGGCATTGCCTTTATTTTTTCTTTTGTTTTGCTTGTTGCTCTTGCGCTTGTTTCATAGCAGAGTCAATTTTTTGTCTGAATTTACTCTTGGCTTTTTCTGGTCGCTTTTTGTTTTCCTCGATTTGAGCAATTATTTTCTTCTCATCAATTACATAGTTTTTAATCACTAACATAATAGCAATCGTTAATAAGTTAGAAATAAAGTAATACAAACTTAAAGAACTTGCATAACGATTAAAGAAAACTAACATCATAATAGGAGAGAAGTAAATCATATACTTCATCATTTTACTCATATCTGGCATTCCTTCTTGCGTAGGAGCTTGCATATTTGCTTGCTGACTTTGATTCATCTTCATGTAAAAGAAAATGGCAATAGAAGCTAAAATCGGAAATAAACTTACATGATCTCCATACATTGGAATGCTAAAAGGTAAATTAAAAATTACATCGTAAGAAGATAAATCTGGTGCCCATAAAAAGCTCTCTTGTCTTAAAGCAATATTTGTAGGAAAGAACTTAAATAAAGCAAAGAACACTGGCATCTGTAATAATGCGGGTATACAACCAGACATCATACTTACTCCAGCTTTTCGCTGTATGGCCATGGTTTCTTGCTGACGCTTCATGGCGTTTTCTTTTCCAGGATATTTCTCATTTAAGGCAGTTAATTCGGGTCTTATTACCTTCATTTTTGCACTTGATAAATATGATTTGTAAACCAACGGAGACATTATCAATCGAACAACAATGGTCATTAAAATAATAATTAGACCGTAATTACTCATAAATCCTTTAAGAAGATTGAATACAGGATAGAAGAGGTTTCTATTTAAAAAACCAAAAATTCCCCAACCTAAATCTGATGTTTCATCTAAATTAGTTCCTTCGTATTTTTTCAATAAATTATAATCAGAAGTACCGTAATACCATTTCATGTTATAATTTAATTCACCATTAGTTAATACTAGCGGTGTTTTTAATTCGTATTTCTTGGTAAAAACGGTATCAATCTCTTCATTCTTTACTAAATCTGTAGAAGTAACAGTAGCATTGTTAAATGGAGTATCTGTTAATAGGTTTGAAGTAAAGAAGTGTTGTTTGTATGCAACCCAATCTACATCATTAATAACCTCAGAATTTCCTGCATTTAGGTAATCAACTTCATCTTCAGTTTTATAATAATAATAAGAGTACATGGTGTTCTCTGTATATAAACTCTTTTCGTTTCTATAACCATTTAACGACCAGTCTAACTCTATTTTATTCGATGAATTAATAACATTACTTAATCCTTGAGAACGTACAGCAAAATCAACCATATATTCGTTAGGTTTCATTTCGTATCTGTATTCTAAAAATTTAGTATCAGAAACTTTTAACTTCATAGACAATACTTGATTGTCTCCATTTTTAGTTAAGGTAGGTTCAAAATTTAAATCTTTAGTATTTAAAATTCTGTTATCCGTTGTTCCAAAATTGATATTAAAAGACGCATTTTTGTCCTTTATCATATATAAAGGAAGCGAATCGTGTGTTTTGTGATTTTTGATTAGCGCTTCAATAATTTGCCCACCCTTTGGATCGATAGTAAGTTTAAGTAACTCATTTTCTAAGACCTGAGTTTTTGCGCTTCCATTAGTTGCGCTATAAGCAAAAGCACCTAATTTATTTTTCGCTTCAAGTTGTTGTAAAGAATCGTTAGCTATAATTGGAGTTCGCGTAAAACTATCTTGCGCTGTTGTATTTTGTTTAGTCTCGGTTACTTGTTCGGTTTTAGTTTCTTCTGGAGATACTTCTGGTTTATTAGTACTCATCCACCAAAGCATAATTCCACCTAAAAGAAGCATTCCAATAAATGAATTAACGTCGAATTTTTTTTGTTCCATGTAGTTTTCTTAAAATGTCAATTTGTCATTTTTTCTTTTCTGTAAATTTTGAAAAGCCGACAAATGTAGCAAAAGTGTGTTGTTTTTAGTTGATTTTACTACGATTTAATTTGATACTATAGTTCGTTCAAACAGTGTTCCGTTTTTACTTTTTAGATTGTTTTAAAGCTGCTTTAATAAAATCTACAAATAAAGGATGCGGATTTAATACGGTACTTTTATATTCTGGATGATATTGTACACCAACAAACCAAGGATGATTAGGCAATTCAATAATTTCTACCAAACCAGTTTTTGGATTGATTCCGGTAGCTTTCATTCCAGCTGCTTCAATCTGATCTAAATAATCGTTGTTAAATTCGTATCTGTGTCTGTGGCGCTCGCTAATTAATTCTGATTTATATGCCTGATAAACTTTAGAATCTTTTATTAATGAACAATTCCAAGCACCTAAACGCATCGTTCCCCCTTTTTCGGTAACATTTTTTTGTTCTTCCATTAAATTAATAACAGGGTGCTTTGTACTTTTATTCATTTCTGTAGAAAATGCATTTTCTAATCCCAATACATTTCTAGAAAATTCTATTACAGCCATTTGCATCCCTAAACAAATCCCTAAGAATGGAATGTTATTTTCTCTAGCGTACTTTACAGCTTTAATTTTTCCTTCAATTCCTCTATCACCAAAACCAGGAGCAACTAATATTCCGTTTAACTCTTCTAATTTCTTTTCTACGTTTTTAGGCGATAAACTTTCGGAATGAATCCATCTAACTTTTACTTTAGTTTCATTAGAAGAACCTGCATGTATAAAAGCTTCTGTAATAGATTTATAAGAATCGTGTAATTCTACATATTTACCAATCAAACCAATTTCTATGGTAGATTTTGGGTTTTTATGCTTGGTAACAAAATCGTTCCACTTTAAAAGTTTCGGTTGTTTTTCTGATGATAACTCTAATTTGTTTAAAACTACTTTATCTAAACCTTCTTCAAACATTAAGTTAGGAACGTCGTAAATAGTTTCTGCATCAATAGATTGAATAACATCTTCTTTTTTAACATTACAAAACAATGCTAGTTTACGTTTAATGTCATCAGAAATTTGATGTTCTGTTCTACACACTAAAATATTAGGACTCACACCACTTTGCATTAACATTTTTACAGAGTGTTGTGTAGGCTTTGTTTTTAATTCGCCAGCCGCAGCTAAATAGGGAACTAGTGTTAAATGAATAACGATAGCATTTTCTTCACCTTTTTCCCATAAAAGCTGTCTTACAGACTCTACATAAGGTAAAGATTCTATATCACCAACAGTTCCACCAATTTCAGTAATGATGATGTCATAATCGCCAGTTTCGCCTAAAAGTTGAATTCTATGCTTTATTTCATCAGTAATATGCGGAATTACCTGAACAGTTTTTCCTAAAAACTCACCTTTTCGTTCCTTATTAATTACCGATTGATAAATTTTTCCAGTGGTTACATTATTTGCTTGACTTGTTGGAATGTTTAAAAAACGCTCGTAATGACCCAAATCTAAATCGGTTTCTGCGCCATCATCTGTAACATAACACTCACCATGTTCGTACGGATTTAAAGTACCTGGGTCTATATTAATATAAGGATCTAGTTTTTGGATGGTTACAGAGTAGCCTCTTTCTTGTAAGAGTTTAGCTAATGATGCTGCAATGATTCCTTTTCCAAGTGATGAAGTTACGCCTCCGGTTACAAAAACGTATTTAGTATTACTCATGCTATTCTTAGGTTTGCACAAAAGTACTAACTCTAGATTTTATCACAAATAAAAAGACCTTTTATTTGTAATAAATAATTATATTGGGAAGCATTTCGATTATTAAGTTGGATTAGGAGTTGGTTATATTCATTTTATAAATCAAAAATATTTTAGAACTTTTGATAACAATGGTATAGTAATAGATTTACATGTTAGAATAGGATATAATTTTTGAAATTTGAAAAATAATTATTTACTTTTTTTATGTTTTATTGTTTTTACCTCTTGTTATGTTATTCCGAGTTTTCAAGCACCAAGTTATCATTATAATTATGCTACTTTTAATAAAGGTTTAGATTACGATGGTAAAAAATACTTGCTGAATCCTACCAATTATAAAACAAATGAGCTTTCAAAAGGTATTTATTCGCCTATTATAACTAAGTTTTTCAAAAAGAAATTAGGTGGGAACCTTTATGAAAATTTAGAAGTTAAAGATGACAATGGAAAAGTATTAATTCCTTTTGATTTTAATTATGAAATAACAGATAGCCAGATTGCTTTTTTAAAACAGAATACAGATCTTGATTATATTATTTTAACTAAAATGTTAAGTTTAGAACACGCAAAAAACGAAAAATTAAATAGAGTAGATGAAAGGCGGTTTAAATTAGCAAGAACAGGGGGTATTTCTTTTATTAAAATTTTAGACATTAAAACAAAGAGTGTTTTAATAGAATTGAGTTGTTCTGCGACAGTTATTGTTAATAGGAATATGCTGGAAGATTTAGAAGCCGAAAACCAGAATAGAGCACCAAAACAGCAATTTTCAATCTATAAAAGTTCAAAAAAGTTAAGAGAAAAATCAATAAAAATGCTACTAAAAAAAATGAAATAATTTTTTTTAAAATAGTGTTTGCTTAAAACAAAACTAGTTGTATATTTGCACACGCTTTAAACGAGGTAATTAATTAGAGCCGAAAAATAATTTAAGAAGATATTTAAAAATACATATAATGCCAAAAAGAACGTATCAACCATCGAAGAGAAAGAGAAGAAATAAACATGGTTTCATGGAAAGAATGGCTTCTGCTAATGGTAGAAAAGTTTTAGCTCGTAGAAGAGCAAAAGGAAGAAAGAAAATATCTGTTTCATCTGAAGCTAGACCAAAAAGATAAATGATTAACAATTGTTAATATATAGGTGTTACTTTTTTAAGTAACACCTTTTTTTATACCCAAACACTAATTATTTTTACAACTTCATATAACACAACAACTTACAATGCCAAAAAGAAAAGACCTTAAATCCATCTTAATTATTGGTTCAGGACCTATTGTTATCGGTCAAGCATGCGAATTTGACTACTCTGGTTCACAATCTTTAAGATCATTAAGAGAAGATGGAATAGAAACAATTCTTATCAATTCTAATCCCGCAACTATTATGACAGATCCTTCAATGGCGGATCATGTGTACTTGTTGCCATTAACAACAAAATCAATCATTCAAATCTTAAAAGAGCATCCACAAATTGATGCGGTTTTACCAACAATGGGTGGTCAAACAGCATTGAATCTGTGTATTGAAGCTGATGATAAAGGAATTTGGAAAGATTTTGATGTACAATTAATTGGTGTAGATATTGATGCTATTAATGTAACAGAAGATAGAGAGCAGTTTAGAGAATTGATGTTAAAGATTGATGTGCCAATGGCGCCACAAGCTACAGCAACATCGTTCTTAAAAGGAAAAGAAATAGCACAAGAGTTTGGTTTTCCTTTGGTAATTCGTTCTTCATATACGTTGGGTGGAGCAGGAGCATCTATTGTTTACGATCCAGAAGATTTTGATGAATTATTAAGTAGAGGTTTAGAAGCATCTCCGATTCATGAAGTGATGATTGATAAAGCAATGATGGGTTGGAAGGAATACGAACTTGAATTATTGCGTGATAAAAATGATAACGTAGTTATTATTTGTTCTATCGAAAATATGGATCCAATGGGAATTCATACTGGAGATTCAATTACTGTTGCGCCAGCAATGACATTATCTGATAAGACCTATCAGAAAATGCGTGACATGGCAATTCATATGATGCGTTCTATCGGAGATTTTGAAGGTGGATGTAACGTGCAATTTGCGGTTTCACCTGATGAAAAAGAAGATATTATTGCGATAGAAATTAATCCACGAGTATCAAGATCATCAGCATTAGCTTCAAAAGCAACAGGATATCCTATTGCAAAAGTAGCTACAAAATTAGCGATTGGGTATTCTTTAGATGAATTAGAAAACGGAATTACAAAATCTACATCTGCTTTATTTGAGCCAACTTTAGATTATGTTATTGTAAAAATACCACGTTGGAATTTTGATAAATTCGAAGGTTCTGACAGAACTTTAGGATTACAAATGAAAGCCGTAGGAGAAGTAATGGGAATTGGACGTTCGTTCCAGGAAGCATTACACAAAGCAACTCAATCTTTAGAGATTAAACGTAATGGTTTAGGTGCAGACGGAAAAGGATATACAAATTATAATCAGATTATTGATAAATTAACCAATGCAAGTTGGGATCGTGTTTTTGCAATCTACGATGCAATTGCTATGGGAATTCCTTTAAGTCAGATTTATGATATCACAAAAATTGACATGTGGTATTTAAAACAATATGAAGAGTTGTTTCAGTTAGAAAAAGAAATTTCTACCTATACAATTGATACTATTGAAAGAGATTTATTATTAGAAGCTAAACAAAAAGGATACGGAGATAGACAAATAGCGCACATGCTAAAATGTTTAGAAAGCGAAGTATATACTAAAAGAGAAGATTTAAAAGTACAACGTGTTTTTAAATTAGTAGATACCTGTGCTGCCGAGTTTAAAGCAAAAACTCCTTATTATTATTCAACTTTCGAAAATGAAATTGAAACTGCTGATGGAGAAATTATCATCGCAAACGAAAGTATTGTCACTGAAAAGAAAAAAATAATAGTTTTAGGTTCTGGGCCAAATAGAATTGGACAAGGAATTGAGTTCGATTACTGTTGTGTTCATGGAGTATTAGCAGCTGCAGAGTGTGGTTATGAAACTATTATGATTAACTGTAATCCAGAAACGGTTTCTACAGATTTTGATACCGCAGATAAATTATACTTTGAACCAGTTTTTTGGGAACATATTTACGACATCATTCGTCATGAAAAACCAGAAGGAGTTATTGTACAATTAGGTGGACAAACGGCTTTAAAACTTGCTGAGAAGTTAACCAAATACGGAATAAAAATTATTGGAACTTCTTTTGAAGCACTTGATATTGCTGAAGATAGAGGAAGATTTTCATCAATGTTAAAAGATAATAAGATTCCTTATCCAGAATTCGGAATTGCAGAAACAGCAGATGAAGCTTTACAATTAGCTGATGAATTAAATTTCCCGATTTTAGTAAGACCTTCATACGTTTTAGGGGGTCAAGGAATGAAAATTGTTATCAACAAAGAAGAATTGGTTGAACATGTAGTAGATTTATTAGGAAGAATGCCTGGTAATAAATTGCTGTTAGATCATTATTTAGATGGTGCCATTGAAGCAGAAGCAGATGCAATTTGTGATGCCGATGGAAATGTGTATATCATTGGTATTATGGAGCATATAGAGCCTTGTGGAATTCACTCTGGAGATTCTAATGCTACGTTACCAGCATTTAATTTGGGAGAATTTGTATTGCAACAAATTAAAGATCACACTCATACGATTGCTAGAGAACTGAAAACTGTAGGTTTAATAAATGTTCAGTTTGCTATAAAAGATGATATCGTTTATATTATAGAAGCAAACCCTAGAGCGTCTAGAACAGTGCCTTTTATTGCAAAAGCATATAAAGAACCTTATGTAAATTATGCAACTAAAGTAATGTTGGGTGATAAGAAAGTAACAGATTTTAATTTCAATCCGCAGTTAGATGGTTTCGCAATTAAACAACCAGTCTTTTCTTTTAACAAGTTTCCGAATGTAAATAAGAAACTAGGGCCAGAGATGAAATCTACTGGAGAAAGTATTCTTTTTATTGATAGTTTAAAAGACGATGATTTTTACGATTTATATTCTAGACGTAAAATGTATTTAAACAAGTAATATTTATTTTATGCAAATTTTAAAGCGACCAATTCGGTTGCTTTTTTTAATGTTTATTTTTATCAGGAATTGCCATTGTATGGTTAGCAATTAAATAGCATTTTCCGTCTTTTTCTGTATACGTTCTCATAAAACTATATGTGATCGGTTTTGGTCCTCTATCAATAATTGTGTAGCCGTTAACGACTCCAGTTGAACCATAAATTATCACATTTACATTTTTAGAGGTTCTAGATTTGGTGTTACGATTATTATTTTTTACATGTCTTTTAACCCTTTCTAAAACAGCAGACTTATCATCAATTGTATTAGCATGATTATGAACCCAGATGTAGTCTTCAGCTAATAACTTACTAATAAAATCATAATCCAATTCTAATTGTGCTTTTTCCCATGAAGCATCTAACTTTTTAAGCTTGTTTGACTCCATACATTTTTCTTGGGCTACAACATTTATAGAGTTGAAAACCAGGAATATTGTTGCAAAAATTATTTTTTTCATTTTTTTATATGATTAGATTCAAATTTCCTAAAACGAATATGTTAAGTAACTTGTTTTAAATATTTATAACAAAAGTCAATCATGTTAGACTTTTTTTATGAAAGTCAACATATAAGTATAACTTTAATTCAACACTTTCATGTGTTTTAGTCATTTTTTTGAACTCCTCTAAAATGGGGTGATTGCTCTTCTTCTATTTTTGTAATAAAGTAATTGGTATCACCAAGCCAGAATAAAGAGCCAAATCGTTCTTTATAAGTAACTTTTACATAACGTCCTTGAAATAACTGCATGTTTTTTATTACTATCTCTTCTTTATCTTCTATAGAAAATTTAAAAATTTGTGCTCCAGAAACTCCTTGACTTATTTCTCCTTCCCAAGTTTTTATTAAAAGACCTTTTTTACTAATTTTTATTAATTCACCAGATCGAACCCCTTCACTGTAAGGAACATAATATACAAATGCATAATAGAGTGCAGCAACAATAAATATTGTGGTAAGTATAATGGCTAAAATTTTCTTCATATCACAAATATAAGGATGATTAAAAAATAATTCATTAAATTTATAGAATCTGACGAAAGGTATTTTCTTATTTTTCAACATATTTTATAATTAAAAACTACTACTTATGAAAAAAAACTACATTTTTAAAACGATTTTATTTTTAATTCCGGTTACAGCATTTATTATGATGTCTGCATCAGCAGGAAGAGATGGTGGAGGTTGGTCAAGTTCACCTGGAGATGATAATAAAACATGTACATCATGTCATTTAACATCAAATGCAGGGGATTTTGGCGCTACAGTTACATTACAAACTGAAGTACCAGCAGAAGGTTATTCATTAAATACATCTTATGGTTTACAAATAGACATGACAAGTTCTTCTAATTCAAGACATGGTTTTCAAATTACAGCAGAAAAGGAAAGTGATGGTTCTAAAATAGGAACTTTTACAGTTGGAGGTTCAGATACTCAATTAGTTAATTCAGGTACACATGTAACACATACAACTTCTGGAAATTCTCAAAAAACATGGAATCTTAATTGGAAAGCTCCAGCAACAGATCAAGGAGCTATTAAGTTCTATGTAGCAGCAATCGCAGGGAATGGTTCTGGAACATCTGGTGACCAAGTTGTAACTGCAACATCATCAAGCTTTAGTGTTTTAGGTATAGCAGAAGCAAAGAAATTAAATTTTTCTATGTATCCAAATCCTGCAAAAGATAGAGTACAAGTTCGATTGTCAAATAGAGAACAAAATGCACTAGTAACTATTTCTGATTATACTGGAAAAACAGTTCAAAAAAGACAAGTTTCTTCATCAGACAATAGTTTAGATATTTCAAACTTAGCATCTGGAGTATATATTATGAAGATTTCTTCTGATGGAAAAGTTGGTACTAAAAAGCTTATCAAAAGATAACTATTTAAAATAAATTAAATAAGAAACCGATTGTTAGATAACAATCGGTTTTTTTTATACAGTAATTAAAGTATTTTTGTTGTAGCAGAAAAAAATAAATATGAATTATATTTTGTTTGATGGCGACGTAAGAAATTCGCTTTTACCCTTTACTTATACCAGACCAGTTGCAGATATTAGAATTGGTATTTTAACCATTAGAGAGAAATGGGAGAAATATCTTGGACAAACCACAACAACTATTACGGAAGAATATTTAGAAGAAAAATATCCGATGGTAGAAATGGAAGAAAACGTTTTAATTAACGCTTCTTTTTTACCAACAAAAAAAATGTTTGACCTAGTGAAAAGTTTATCTAAAAATCAAGCTATTTTTAAAGGTGATGATGTTATTGCTTTTTTTACTACGGATGCTCAGGAAGAAGTGAATTTTGATGAATATGAGCACATTGAATTTGATGAAGAAATTCTACAAGTTAAAAATACCTGGGATATTTTTTCTTTAAATGAAAAAGCTATTCAACAAGACTTTGATTTATTAACCGAAGGACGAAAGTCTCAACCAATTCCTGAAGGAACAAAAACCTTGCACAAAGAGAATATTTTTATAGAAGAAGGAGCAGAAATTATTTTTGCGAATTTAAATGCATCTGAAGGACCTATTTATATTGGAAAAGACACATTAATTATGGAAAATTCTTCTATTAGAGGTCCTTTCGCGATGTGTGATAATGCAGTGGTGAAGATGGGAGCAAAAATATATAAAGGAACTACATTAGGCCCTTTTTGTAAAGTAGGAGGAGAGATTGGTAATTCGGTTTTATTTGGGTATTCAAGTAAAGGACATGATGGTTATTTAGGAAATTCTGTTTTAGGAGAATGGTGTAATATAGGTGCGGATTCTAACAATTCTAACTTAAAGAATAACTATGCAGAAGTAAAATTATGGAATTATGAAAGTGGTAGATTTACTAAAACAGGACTGCAATTTTGTGGGTTAATGATGGGAGATCATTCTAAATGCGGAATTAATACTATGTTTAATACTGGAACGGTAGTTGGAGTTTCTGCAAATATTTACGGAAGTGGTTTTCCAAGAAATTTTATTCCATCATTTAGTTGGGGTGGAGCAGCAGGATTTACTAATTATCAATTAAAAAAAGTATTTGAAGTTGCAACTGTAGTGATGAAAAGAAGAAGTATTGATTTTGACGAAAAAGACAAACAAATATTAGAGCACGTTTTTGAACTAACGCAACAATATCGAAACTATTAATAGTTAGTTCAAAAGTTAAAAAGCCGTAAAATGATATTCATTTTACGGCTTTTTAAGTCTTCCTTTTTGGAAGGTTTAGATGGAATTTTTAGTTTCTACTAATTACATCTCCAGAACCTACAGATTTGCTATCAATTTTAGGATTTCCTTTGTAATAAATACTTCCAGAACCTACAACGCTAGCTTTAATTTTATTTTTTACAGATGTTCTAATACTACCCGAACCAGCGATACTCGCTTTTAAAGAATTAGCATCTAATTCATAGGCTTTAATGCTGCCAGAACCAGCAATAGAACATTTAAAAGAGTCAGTTTTTCCGCTTAATTTAATGTTTCCAGAACCACCAATCGATGATTTTACATGATTAGCATCTACATTAACTCTAATGTCTCCAGATCCTCCTAAGCTAAAAGAAACATCTTCTCCTTTAATAACTCCTTCGTTTGAAATATTACCAGAACCTCCAAGTGAAACTTTATCAATATCTTTATAAGGTACTGTAACTGTTAATTTTCTTGTAGTTCTAACATTAACGTTTTTCTCGTATTTAATTTTTAAAGTTCCGTTTCTAACTTCAGTTATGATATAAGGAATAATATTTTCTTCTCCTTTAATGGTTATTTTTCCTTCTTTACCTTTCACTAAAATTACATCAAAAGATCCACCTACACTTACACCTTCATAATCTGAAGTTGTTCTATTTTTAGTTACTACATTTCCATTTCCTCGAACCTTTTCGCTATTCCACCAACTTTGTGCAGTTACATTAAAGCAAAGTGTTAAAAGTAAGCTTGTTATGATTAGTTTTTTCATGATCGTATTATTTTTGTTTTTATTGATATTTTTCTTTGATACTAACTCCGCCATATTGTGAGTTTATTCTTATAGTTGAATTTGATTTACCTTTTCCATAAGTACCTTCATAATATTTTTTAGAAGATTTTACAATCTTTTTATAGAAATCAAAATTACCATCACTACTAAGACCAGCGTATTGTAAGTCTATGATAAAATTGAAGCTATTACCAGGTTCTAACCCAATAGTTACTCCTGCATATTGACTTGAAATATCAATTTTTTCAAAACCTTTCTTTAATTTTTTAATTTTAATACTTCCGTAGTCAGTATCAACAACTAAACTTTTGCTTAGTGTTCCAAAGCGCATACTAGTATAATCACTATTTCCTTTAACAGTATTAACTTCATCTATAGAAACATTACCATAATCGGCATTGAAATTGATATTATTTACCTTTCCAAATTCTGTAGTTGAATAATCTGTGTTTAACTTCACATCACCAGATTCATCAATTGTTAATTTAGAATAATCGATATTAACATTTCCGTTTTTCATATAAGAGATCGTAGATCTAGAACAGTAATCTAAATTGATTTTATTTACATCATTTCTTAATTCGCCTATTTCAATTTTACCATAATCACAGTTGATATATCCTTTTCCTGACAATTTATCTAAATAGATATTACCATAATCGTTATCTAAATCTACATTATTGCTTTCGGGCATTTTTATAGTATAATTTATCTTATAACTAATATTTTTACTTTTACCCCACCAACTCCAATTATTTCTTTTGCCTTCAATAATAGTTTTGGCTTCAACTAAACTAGCACTTGCATTAAAGTTTACATCTATACTTTCTAATTTTTCTTCAACACGATCTAAATCATACCCTTTAACGGTAATTTTTACTTCAATTTCTACTTTATTTTTGTTCCATGTAGTAACATTAATATTACCGTATTTGTTGTCTATAAGAACAGTAGCATCACTATTTACTGAATATTCTTTCTTTATTGTTTTGCTTTTTTCTTGTTTCTTTTTATCAATATTAAAACCAAAACTAATTGCTGGTATTAATAAAGCGAATAGAAAAGTTTTATATATATTCTTCATTGTATTCTAATTTTGTATTTTTTATTAACTCTATTTGTTTTAAAACTTCTTCTAAGATTTCTAAACGTTGTTGATAGTTATTTATCATTGCATAAATAATTTCTTTTTGATTTTCTGTGTTTTTTAATTCTTTAGTAAAAGCGTTGTAATCATCTTCTAAATCTTCTAATCTTTCTAATGCATGTTCAATAATTTCTTCGGTTTCCAAACTTCTAAATTTCTCTACTTCTTTTAATTCTTGATGAAGTGTTGAAACAAAGTAAGTTTGTACTTCCTCCATTTTTGGAGAAACATCTGCCAAGTCTAAACTATCTTTTTGTTGATTATTGTTACCCAACCAAAATCCGATTAGCAATACTACAGACGCAGCAACACTTAACCATTTCCAAGAAGTTTTCTTTTGAGGATTGTTTTGTTGTTGTAATTTTCTTTGGAATCTATCTAAATGACCAGAATGAGGTTCATTATTGTCAAAGTTATTATCAGAAAAAAATTGATGTAATTTATCTTCCATATACTTGTGTTTTATTAGTTTCTGCAATTATTAATTGCTTTAATTTTTTCTTGGCTCTAGAAATTGTGGTTCTCACATTTTCATTGGTATAATTTAATATTTGGGCAATTTCTTCATAATCAAACCCTTCAATTAAATTTAAATTTAAAACCATTCTATAATTGTCCTTTAAACTGTTCATTTTTTCTTGAACTTGGCTAACATTTAAAAGACTATAGTTAATGGATTCTTCTTCAATTTCTCGATTCGGAATCACTTCTAGTTTTATTTCATTGTATTTATTATTCTTTTTTAATTGTGTCAAACTTTTATTGATTACAATTCTTTTTAACCATGCTCCAAAAGCCACTTCTCCTTTAAAAGTATTCAACTTTGTGAAAGCTGTTAAGAACGATTCTTGCATAATATCTTCAGCTTCAAATTCATCTCTCAAAATTCTGTGTGCAGTATTATACATAGCCTTATAATAGTCTTTGTATAACTGCATTTGAGCATTCTGATCTCCGTTTTTGCAGCGTTCTAATAGTTGGTTGGTATGTTGATTGTAAGCTTCCAATGAAACGTTTCTGTACTAATGACCATTCACTTTTTAATTTGTGACAGTTTGATTGGAATAAATGTAGGTTTTTTAAAAGTAAACAATTTAAAATTAGGTAAAAAAAAACAGTAACCGATTAAGTTACTGTTTTGTGTGATTTATTTATAAGAAAAATTATCTCTTAATTAGTTTAAAAGTTTTTACAGAATTCTGATTGCTGATTCTTAGAAAATAGATACCCTTAGATAAAGAGTGGTTTTTTAAATCTATAGTTACTTTTTGAGAATTCTCAACATTTTTATTTAAAATAAGTTGTCCGTTAATATTTAATAACGAAATCTTTCTTTTTTCTATGGTTGACTTAAAATCAATCGTAATTTCTTTATCAACTATCGTAGGATAGACACTAATTTTATCAAAAGTAACATCATTTATTGATGCTGTTGTATTTTTAACTGGGTATAGAGTACCACCTTTTGGTACCATATTAGTTCCCATGTCTTTAAAATTTGTATATGGATTACTAGGACTCTGTTCAAAAGGACCATTATAAATTTTAGAATCATCAGACCAAGGTGTCGCACCATTATGATTTAATTCTTTACACGTATTTTTATAAACAAAGTTTGGTTTCCTAGAAATAGGATGTTGAGTAGACCACGGTCCCATAATTGCATAATAATTAGGTGAACTATTAGGCATATCTGCAGGTAACGTAATATTGTTTTGTTCTATTAGGTTATCACCTCCGTCGTCTTTATGAAAACTAAATTCTTGATTAAAATTATTTTTATAAATTACGTTGTATTTAGTATCTGGTTCTTGACTTGATATATGCCTTAATTGAGTTACAGAATTATTATAAATAAGATTGTCTGAACCGCCTATATGAAAGTAACCATTCCAACCTCCACCTTTATTATGTACACCTTTAATATTACATCCACGAATTGTTACATGACTTGCCTTAATAACTAAAGGGTGCTTTGCGCTATTAATGATATCTACATTGTCAATCCAACAATTTTTAGAACCTCCTTGTATTACTATAGAATGATTATCATTTGTTGGTAATTGATTATTAACATCGTTATCTGCATTTTGCATCCATTTATATTTTGGCTCACCCCACCCACCAATAACGGTCATATTAGATATACCAGTGTTTTGACGATTCCAAAAATCAAATCCTTTGTCGCCAGACATGTTAATAGTACATATAACACCTTCTTTACTTTCACCAACTAAACTTTTACCAGTTCGCATATTTACCCTAGTAGTTATATTATATGTTCCATTAGGTAAATAAACATACTTTCCTACTGGACAACTTTCTATGGCTGCTTGGATACCAGCACTAGTAAATTCTGTTACAGTTGCACCTTTTTCTAAAGAACTTATAAATGGAATTCCACCTTCTACACCAGCTTTAGACCAACGATCCATTTGTGGCCAATTTGTATCTAATTTTGTTTGATCAAAAGTTACACCGGGATCACCAACTTCTAGTAATTGTGCAGTCGAAACACTAATAAATAATAAAGAGAAAAATATTGATATTGATATTTTTTTAATCATGATAAAAGTAATTTGTTATTGTAAATAGTCTTATAATATACTACAAAATTACAATACTTTGTGAAATTTTTTAGGGGACTCCTGTTTTTTTAATAGGAGATTTTTTAAAAAATAAATACTTATTGTGATTTTACTTAATTGGCATAACAATTGAAATTAAAGTATATATAGATTTGGTTATTTAATAGTATATAACTGATAATTAGAATTTTAAAAATAAATATTATTATTTCTTTTTTAGAAATAATAATATAAAATGTCATATTGACAGAAATAAAATTTATGAGCAAACCAAAAGTATTGCATTTAGACAATTTGTCGTTACAGAGTATGTTAAATGAAGATTCGGAATTAATTCCTTTAATGACACCTGAAGATGAAGAAATTATTAATAAAGAAAGTGTTCCAGATATTTTACCCATTCTTCCTTTAAGAAATACAGTGTTATTTCCAGGTGTAGTAATTCCAATTACGGCAGGAAGAGACAAATCAATTCAGCTAATAAAAGATGCTAATAAGGGAGATAAAATAATTGGAGTTGTTGCGCAAAAAAATGAAGAAGTAGAAGAGCCTACAAAAGACGATATCCATAAAACGGGTGTAGTTGCACAAATTTTAAGAGTTCTAAAAATGCCTGATGGTAACACAACCGTTATTATTCAAGGGAAAAAGCGTTTCGAAATTGAAACAGTTATTCAAAATGAACCTTATATAAAAGCTACAGTAAAAGAAGCTGTTGAAGAAAAAGATGTTGATGATAAAAAAGAGTTTAAAGCGATTATAGATTCTATTAAAGAGATTGCTTTAGAAGTAATAAAAGAGAATCCGATGTTGCCTTCAGAGGCTTCATTTGCAATTAAAAATATTCAATCAGATTCTTTTTTGGTGAATTTTATTTCATCAAATATGGATTTAAGTGTCATGCAAAAACAAGTTGTTTTAGAAAAAGACAATTTAAAAGAACGTGCATTATTAACACTTAAAAACTTAAATAAAGAATTACAAAAGCTTCAATTAAAAAATGATATTCAGTCTAAAACAAGAACAGATTTAGATCAACAACAACGTGAATATTATTTAAATCAGCAATTAAAAACCATTCAAGAAGAATTAGGTGGAGTTTCTAACGATCAAGAGTTAGAAGAGATGCGTGTACAAGGTAAAAAGAAGAAGTGGACAAAAGAAGTAGGAGAGACTTTTGATAAAGAATTGGCTCGTTTACGAAGAATGAATCCACAAATGGCAGAATATGGCGTGCAACGTAATTATTTGGAGTTGATGTTAGAGTTGCCTTGGGGTGAATATTCTGAAGATAAATTCGATTTAAAAAGAGCTACAAAAATATTAGATAGAGATCATTTTGGACTAGAAAAAGTAAAAGAACGTATCATAGAACATTTAGCGGTTTTAAAGTTAAAAGGTGATATGAAATCGCCAATTATCTGTTTATACGGCCCTCCAGGAGTTGGGAAAACTTCGTTGGGAAAATCTGTAGCAGAATCCTTAGGGCGTAAATATGTACGTATGTCTTTAGGTGGTTTACGAGACGAAGCAGAAATTCGCGGTCATAGAAAAACATATATTGGTGCGATGCCAGGGCGTTTGATTCAGAGTATTAAAAAAGCGAAGACGTCAAACCCAGTTTTTGTATTAGATGAGATTGATAAATTAGGACAAAGTCATCAAGGAGATCCTTCTTCAGCAATGTTAGAAGTTTTAGATCCTGAACAAAATACCGAGTTCTACGATAATTATTTAGAGGTGGGTTATGATTTATCTAAAGTACTTTTTATAGCTACTGCAAATAATTTAGGACAAATTCCTTGGGCGTTACGTGATAGAATGGAAATCATCAACGTTACTGGATATACCATTGAAGAAAAAGCAGAAATTGCAAAAAGGCATTTATTACCTAAGCAATTAAAAGAACACGGACTTACTGCAAAAGATTTAAAATTAGGAAAAGCACAGATAGAAAAAGTTGTTGAAGGATATACGAGAGAATCTGGAGTACGTGGGTTAGAAAAACAAATTGCAAAAGTAGTACGTTATGCAGCAAAATCGATTGCATTAGAAGAAGAATACGATATTGCTATAACAAATGATGATATTGAAACAATTTTAGGCCCAGCACGTTTAGAACGTGATAAATACGAAACAAACGATGTTGCCGGAGTTGTTACAGGTTTAGCGTGGACAAGTGTTGGTGGCGATATTTTGTTTATAGAATCTATTTTATCTAAAGGAAAAGGAAACTTAACCATTACAGGGAATTTAGGAAAAGTGATGAAAGAATCTGCAACCATTGCGATGGAATATATAAAAGCAAATGCTGATGATTTTGGAGTAAACCCTGAGATTTTAGAAAAATACAATGTACATGTTCATGTGCCAGAAGGCGCAACTCCAAAAGATGGTCCAAGTGCTGGTATTACTATGTTAACATCTTTAATATCTTCTTTTACGCAACGTAAAGTGAAAAATAAATTAGCCATGACTGGTGAAATTACCTTACGTGGAAAAGTATTACCTGTTGGCGGAATTAAAGAAAAAATATTGGCAGCGAAACGTGCTAATATTAAGGAGATTATTCTCTGTAACGAAAACAAAAAAGATATCTTAGAAATAAAAGAAAGTTACTTAAAAGGGTTAAAATTCCATTATGTAACTGATATGAGTGAAGTAATTGATATTGCACTCACCAAGCAAAAAGTTAAGAATGCTAAGAAATTAGTGTAATAAAAAAAAAACCTCCAATTGGAGGTTTTTTTATGTGTTTACTTGTCAATATTTTAAAAGTCTAAGCTAATACCAACGTAAGGTCTAACTTGATTTGTTGCTTTAAAAACTCCATTTTCATCTGCAGCAAAAGTCCATTGATAATCTACTCCAGCTTCCATAAAACGTCCTATTTTGTAGGTAACAATAAGATTAGCTAAAGACCTTTCGTCTAAAGTAAAAGCATCGCCTAAATCATTTAATCCCGCTTTAACATAAGTTCCTCTAGCTTTAAATCTTCCAATTTGTTTTGTTTCTAAATCTATACCAAGTATTGCTCTTCTACTGTTTGGATCAGAATTATCGATATCATCAGGAATTAATAAAGAACCGCCAATTTTAACAATTTTTAAAATTTCAGCACTTAAACTACCAAAAATTCCTTGCGACTTTTTAGCAGTTAGTAATTCTTGTAATCGTGCATCTTTATTAATTTCATATGCAAAATTAAAAAGTTGCGGAATATAATTATCGCCGTACCATTGTCTTTCTATTCTTGCATTCATTAAAACAGTATTTGCAATAAATCTAAAATCGGTTTCAACACCAATTGCGAAACCTGTACCAGCATCGTAAGCAACTAATGGGTTATCAGTAGCTAAAAGATTGTTTTTAGATAATTTACTATACTGAGCATCAAATGTTAAATTAATCATTTGTGTTCTTAAAAGACTTACGCCTAAATCAAAACTTGATGCTTTTACTCCATCAGCACTATATTTAGTGTTGATTGTTGGTGCTCCTTTTTCTTGAAAGTCATCATTATCCGTCACAAAACTAGCTCCGATTTCCATCGTTTTAATGATTGGAATATTACTTTTTCCAAATGGTTTTACAAAAGGTCTTATTCCTAACATTTTAGTAGATCCACTAAAGTTTAAGTCACTGTAAATTAATTCTAATCCAACAATTTTCTTGAAAAGAAAAGATGCACTAGCTCCAACCTTTCTACGTTCGAAAGAAGTAGCATTTGTGTAATTTCCAACTAAAGAACCAAAACCTAAGCGTTCACCACTTAAATCTCCAATTTTTATATAAACATTGTCGGTGTTTTTATTTCCGTATCTAAAAAAACGGATCATTCTTAGTACTCCAGCTCCATGTTTAAATTCTTCTGTTCTGATTTTTCCGCTAGTAACATCAAAAAGTAAAGGAACATCTAGGCCAAGTCCAATTTTCCCAAAAGAAAATTCAGGTTGAACTCTCATTCCGAAATAATTTTGACCATCAATACTGGTCAATCCAAGATTGGCATCAAAAACATTTTTTTTATCAAAAGCACTTTCAAAAGCACTTTCTAGGATGTCATCTTGAGCTTTACTTAATTGACAAAAGGTAATTGATAAAATAAGAAAGAGGATAGTCTTTTTCATAAGTTTAAATTTTAAAATATGCGCAATTTATTAATTTTTATTAAATTATATCAAAATAAACTGTATTTTGATTTGATTAGAAATTTCTTATATCAATAATATCGCCATTTTCAAGTAAATCTTCATTGTCGATTTTAAATATTTGATTGGCAACAAATTCAGAAGTATATAACTCATTATTTGTTTTTAATTCTTTAAAACGATCAACGTTTTTAAAGTCATTTTCTGAAGTATTTCTAATTTGAGTTTGCATATTGGTATCTACAACACCTGGGTAAATAGCCATACATTTTATCCCGTTTTTTAGCTCAGACTGTTCTAGAGCTATGGTTTTTGTCATCATATCTATAGCAGCTTTTGAAGTGCAATAAATAGACCAACCTTGGTATGCGCTTCTAGCTGCACCAGAAGAAATAGAAATGATTTGTTTTTTACAAGCTAAACTCTTTGTGTGTTTAATAAATAAACTAGATAGTATAAGTGGAGTAGTGGTATTTAGTTGAATTGTCTTTGCAATATCTTCACTTTCTATATTTTCTAAAGAAGAAACTGTACCTAATCTCCCAGCGTTATTTATTAAGGTAATCGATGAAATTTGCATTTTTTTAAATTCATCAAAAAGCATTAAAAAACTATTTTCTGTTTCTTTTAAATTTGATAAATCGACAGAAATTTGAGTTGTATTTTCTAGGTTAACAATACTTCTAGCTAATGAATATACGTTGTAATTTTCTTGGGCATATTTTTCAACTAAAGCTTTTCCAATTCCTTTACTTCCACCGGTAATAATGATAATATCAGTCATTCTTGGCTAAAAGTTTTTTATATAAAGACAAGGTATCGTTTATAGTATTGTTAATGTGATAAACAGAATTAATTCTTTCTTTTGCCTTTTTACCCATTTCTTTTCTATTACTTTTATTATCTGAAAGATAAGAAATAGCTTTTGCAATTTTCTGTGGATTTTTTACTGGTACAATAATTCCACTTTCTTTATCAATTAATTCAGTACAACCACCAGCATCAGTCATAACAATAGGTTTTGCAACAGACATTGCTTCAGAAATTGCTCTTCCAAACCCTTCACTTAATGATGTTTGCACGTAGATATCGGTACTTTTTAACAGAGATATCACATCAGATCGTACACCAAGAATATGAATTTTATTTGCAATTGGACTTTTTTTCGCGATTGAAATTAGATCGTTGGCATCTGTGTTTTTACCAATTAACAAATAATGTATTTCTTTTTTGCTTGATAAATGATAAGACGATTGTAAGAAATATTTAGTGCCTTTTACTTTTCTGTGATTTCCAATAAAGCAAGCAACAGTTGCACTTTTTGGGATTCCTAAATTTTCTAAATTAAAAGGCTTATGCTCTGGAAACCAATCGGAATTATATCCTTTGTAAATTAATATTGGCTTGTGTTTATGTTTTGGAAGTAATTGTTTTTTTACATGATTAAATACAAACTTACTATTGCAGATAATTGCATCTACTCTTGGATGTAAATACGTTAAATATGAAGTTGGGTCATACCAATGCAAACTAATAGAACCAAAATAGGTAATTACTTTTATTGGGAGTTTCTTTAAAGCTGGTAATCCACTTCTGCTAGCTTTTCCATCAATAAAATGAACTATGTCGATATGTTGTTCAATAACAACTTTCTTAAATGATTTTGTGTAATTTTTGTCAATTTTCTTTATAGGGTAAAGTGAAATATAATTAAGGTCTAATTTTTTAACTTCGGTTAAAACTTCATCAGAAAATTCCCCCATTAATAAAATAGAAACACCTTTTTTTTTGAGCCCTAAAACTAACTCAATTTGTGCTTGCTGTGTAGCATAGGTTTCATTGGCTCTAATTACAACTAGAACTTTCATCAGTTAAAGTATTGCTTAGATTCATTCCAAAAAACATCCATTTCTGTCAATGTCATGTCAGAAAGCTGTTTCCCTTCTTTTTTGGCTGCTTTTTCTAAATATTGAAATCTATTGATGAATTTTTTGTTGGTTTTTTCAAGAGCGTTTTCTGGATTAACATCAATAAAACGTGCATAATTTATCATAGAAAAAAGTACATCGCCAAATTCTTTTTCTATATTTTCTTTAGCTCCTTTTTTAATTTCTTCGTTTAGTTCATCTAATTCTTCTTGAACTTTCTCCCAAACTTGATGAGGTTCTTCCCAATCATATCCAACTCCAGAAACTTTATCTTGAATTCTATTCGCTTTTACAAGAGCAGGTAAACTTTTTGGAACACCTTCTAGAACAGATTCTTTTCCTTCTTTAAGTTTAAGTTGTTCCCAGTTTTGTTTAACCTCCTCTTCATTTTTTACTTCAACATCACCATAAATATGGGGATGTCTATCAATTAATTTATCAGAAATTGCATTGGCAACATCTCCAATATCAAATGCTTTTTTTTCTGAACCAATTTTAGCGTAAAAAACAATATGTAGCAGTAAATCACCCAATTCTTTTTTAATTTCGGGTAAATCATTTTCTAAAATAGCATCTGCTAATTCGTAGGTTTCCTCAATGGTTAAATGGCGTAAACTTTCTATGGTTTGTTTTTTATCCCAAGGACACTTCTCTCGAAGTTCATCCATAATATCTAACAAACGATTAAAAGCTGAAAGTTGTTCTTTACGCGAATTCAAATTTAAGAATTGGTTTCTTCAGTTTCTTCTTCTACAGATTCAACTTCTATTGAAGAGAAATCAAATTTAGCATCAACTAAAATATTATACCATTGTAACACTTTTTTAATGTTAGAAGTATATACGCGTTCATCATCATATTCTGGTAAAATTTCTGCAAAATAAGAAGTTAGTTTGTTACCACTTTCTTTATGCGAAATACATTGTTTTCCTTCTTCTTTATCAGAAATAATTTTAAAAATTTGCCCCAAAGGAACCTCTTCTTCTAGCGTATAAATAGCAATGTTTTCTAATAAGCTAATGTTTTGTGTTGCATTTATTGGAAATCTTTTGTCTTCTTTTAAAGATTTTACAATTACACCAGATTTGGTTTGCGATAAGATTTCAAATAAACCAGGTTTACCTGTTACCGCAATAATTTTACTAAACTCCATTATTTTCTTTTTAATTTAGGGAAACGCATTCTATAATCTGCATTTATTTTTCCCTTACTTATGTTTTCTAATTTCTTTTTTAATAATCTCTTTTTAAGTGATGAAAGCTTGTCGGTAAACAATATTCCTTCAATATGATCATACTCATGTTGAAAAACTCTTGCGGCTAAACCACTTAACGTTAATGTATGTTTTTTAAACTCTTCATCTTGATATTCTAAGGTAACGTTATTTTGTCTAAAAACATCTTCTCTAATATCAGGAATACTTAAACAACCTTCGCTAAAAGCCCATTCATCACCTTCCTCTTCAATTATTTTTGGATTGATAAAAACCTTGTTAAAATCTTTTAAGGTAGCTCGTTCTTCTTCATCTAAATCTTCATCATCTGCAAAAGGAGAGGCGTCAATAATAAATAATCGGATTGCTTTTCCTATTTGAGGTGCAGCTAAACCAACACCAGAAGCTTTATACATGGTTTCTTTCATGTTTGCAATAAGCTTCTTTAATTCTGGATAATCAGCATTAATTTCTTTTCCTACTTTGCGTAATATAGGATCGCCATAAGCTACAATGGGTAATATCATTTATTTAATTTTAAATAACGCTTGCAAAAGTACAATTTAGAATTACGAATCACCAATTTTAAATCAGCATTTTATTGGTGATATAAATAAGACTGTAAGATAATAGTAGCGCTAATTTCATCGACCAAAGCTTTGTTTCTTCGCTGTTTCTTTTTTAGTCCACTATCTATCATTGTTTGAAAAGCCATTTTAGAAGTAAATCGCTCATCTATTCTTTTTACTGGTATACTCGTAATTTCTTTCTCTAATTTTTGAAGAAAAGGAATAATAAAAGCTTCACTTTCGCTATCAGAATTGTTAAGTTGTTTTGGTTTGCCAACTAAAAATAAATCAACTTTTTCTTTAGATATATAGTTTTTTAAAAAAGGTATTATATCTTTTGTGTCTACAGTCGTTAATCCTGAAGCAATAATTTGAAGTTCATCAGTTACTGCTATTCCTGTTCTTTTTTGTCCAAAATCGATGGCTAAAATTCTACCCAATACTCTTAGTTTTACTGCAAAAATACGCATTTTAAACAGGAAATAAATATCTGTTTAAAAAATGTATCTTCGTGTTAATTTTTAACAATAGATTTATCTTTGTAGAAAATAATTAAACATGACTGAATTACAACAAATTATAGAAAATGCTTGGGATAATAGGGAACTATTACAAGAAAATGAAACCATAAATGCTATTAGAAAAGTAATTGATTTATTGGATGCTGGAGAATTACGTGTTGCTGAACCAATTGAAGGAGGCTGGCAAGTTAATGAATGGGTTAAAAAAGGAGTTGTTTTGTACTTCCCAATTCAGAAAATGGAAACATTAGAAGCAGGTATTTTTGAATATCATGATAAAATTCCATTAAAAAGAAATTATAAAGAAAGAGGAATTAGAGTTGTGCCAAATGCAGTAGCAAGACATGGAGCCTATATTTCTTCTGGAACCATATTAATGCCAAGTTATGTAAATATTGGTGCTTATGTAGATGAAGGAACTATGGTTGATACATGGGCTACAGTAGGTTCTTGTGCGCAGATTGGGAAAAATGTACATCTATCGGGTGGAGTAGGAATTGGTGGTGTTTTAGAACCTTTACAAGCTGCTCCAGTAATTATTGAAGATGGTGCCTTTTTAGGATCTAGAAGTATAGTTGTAGAAGGAGTTAGAGTAGAAAAAGAAGCTGTTCTAGGGGCAAATGTTGTCCTGACAATGAGTACAAAAATTATTGATGTTACGGGAGATGAACCGATAGAAATGAAAGGAAGAGTTCCTGCACGTTCAGTTGTTATTCCAGGTAGTTATACCAAGAAGTTTCCTGCTGGAGAATTTCAAGTTCCATGTGCATTAATCATTGGTAAACGTAAAGAAAGTACTGATAAAAAAACATCATTAAACGACGCATTAAGAGAACATAATGTAGCTGTTTAATTATAAAAATTGCTATGACAAAAATTACTGCAATCATACCAACGCTTAATGAGCAGATTCATATTGAAGAAGCTATAGGGTCTGTTGATTTTGCTGATGAAATTATTATAATAGATTCTTTTAGTTCTGATAAAACAATTGAGCTTGCTAAAAAACATGATGTAAAAATTATTCAGAGACAGTTTGATGATTTTTCTTCGCAAAAGAATTTTGCAATTGAAAAAGCGAGTAATTCTTGGATTTATATTTTAGACGCAGACGAACGTGTCACTGAAGAACTTAAAAATGAAATATTAAAGACCGTTAAAGACCCAAAAGATAAAGTTGGATTTCACATTAGAAGATCCTTCTTTTTTGGTGCTAAAAATTTACATTATGGCGGTTGGCAAAGAGATAAGGTAATTCGATTATTCTTAAAAGAATATTGTCAATATAATGGTAATTTGGTTCATGAAGTTATTGAGTCTACTGGTGAATTAGGGTTTCTAAAGAATAAAATAAATCATTATTCATATAGAAACTACAATCAGTATATTGGTAAAATGAATCATTATTCTGAGTTAAAAGCGCAACAACTTTTTCAAAAAAATAAAAATGTAAATGTCTATCATTTTCTAATTAAGCCGTTAGTTAGGTTTTTTATTCATTATGTAATCAGATTAGGTTTTTTAGATGGTTATGCAGGTTTAATTTATGCAAGAACTCAGGCATATGCAGTATTTTCTAGATATGTAAAACTTTGGCATCTAAAAAATAATGGATTTTGATACCTGAAATTATTGCTGCTTTAGATTCATTACAAAAAGGAAAAACTATTTTATACCCAACGGATACTGTTTGGGGTATAGGTTGTGATGTAACAAATTATAAATCAGTTGATAAAATTTATAAAATTAAGAAAAGGGTAACATCTAAAAGCTTAATTGTTTTAGTAAGCTCATTGTATATGCTAAAAAAGTATGTCTCTGTTCCTAAAAAAGCAATTGAACTATTAAAAAATAGCGAAAAACCGACAACGATTATTTATAACAACCCAAAAGGATTTGCAAATAATACCATTGCAGAAGATAATACAATTGCTATACGAATTGTACAAGATGAGTTTTGTAGAAAATTGATTAAACGATTTGGAAAACCTATCGTTTCTACATCTGCAAATATTTCAGAAAATCCTACACCAAAATCATTTTCAGAAATAGACAATGCTATTTTGGATAGAGTAGATTATATAGTAAATTTGCATCAAAATAAAGTGAATTCAAAATCATCAACTATATTAAAAATTGATGGGAATGATATTCAGGTTTTAAGACCCTAATACATGCAAAATCAGTTTTTAAAAGAAGCTATTTCATCAGAAATATTTAATATTATATCACAGGCATCTTCAAATTTAAATATTGATTCTTATGTAATTGGTGGTTTTGTACGTGATTTTATCTTACAAAGAGGTACTGCAAAAGATATAGACGTTGTTGCAATTGGTAGCGGAATTGAATTAGCACAAGAAGTTGCTAATTTATTACCGAACAAGCCAAAAGTGATGGTTTTTAAAACCTATGGAACGGCAATGTTACGATATCAAGATGTAGAAATTGAGTTTGTTGGTGCTCGAAAAGAATCGTATTCGGAAGAAAGTAGAAATCCAGAAGTTTCCGCAGGAACTTTACAAGACGACCAAAACAGAAGAGATTTTACAATTAATGCATTAGCGCTTAGTTTAAATGCAAGTAATTTTGGTGAATTATTAGACCCGTTTGGAGGAATTAATGATTTAGAAAATAAAACCATAAGAACACCATTAGATCCAGATATTACCTATTCTGATGATCCACTAAGAATGATGAGAGCCATTCGTTTTGCAACCCAATTAAATTTTGAAATTGAGGATTCGTCTTTAACTGCAATAACCAAGAATTCTGAAAGACTAAAAATAATTACAAGAGAACGAATAAATGATGAATTGAATAAAATTCTTTCTTCTCCAAAACCTTCTATTGGTTTTTTATTATTAGAGAAAACGAAGTTGTTAGTCCAGATTTTACCAGAATTAATTGATTTAAAAGGAGTAGAAGAGGTAGAAGGACAGAAACATAAAGATAATTTTTATCATACCTTAGAAGTAGTTGATAATATTGCTGAAAACACAAACAATGTTTGGTTACGATGGGCAGCTTTATTACATGATATTGGAAAAGCACCTACCAAAAAATTTAGTAAAAAAGTTGGCTGGACATTTCATGCACATGAATTTGTTGGTTCTAAAATGGTGTATAAATTATTTAAACGTTTACGATTACCATTAAATAATAAGATGAAGTTTGTTCAGAAAATGGTATTGTTAAGTTCAAGGCCTATTGTGTTAGCAACAGAAGTTACCGATTCTGCTGTACGTCGTTTAATTTTTGATGCAGGTGAAGATATTGATTCTTTAATGACCCTTTGTGAAGCAGATATTACTACGAAAAACCCTAAGAAATTTAGAAGGTATCATCAAAATTTTGAATTAGTACGTTCTAAAATTAAAGAAGTAGAAGAACGTGATAGAGTTCGTAATTTTCAACCGCCAATTACAGGTGAAGAAATTATGAAAACCTTTAACTTAAAGCCTTGTAGAGAGATAGGTCAGATAAAAGAAGCAATTAAGGAGGCTATTTTAGAAGGTGAAATACCTAATGAACATAAGGCTTCTCTTGATTTCATGATTAAAAAAGGAAAGTCTTTAGGGTTAACTTTAGCTTAAAAAGAGTGTATCAATTTTCTTAGCACATTTCTCCCAAGAATATTCAAGAACAGTTTCTCTAACATTAAACTTTATATTGTCTGCTTCTTTAATTAAAGGAATTACTTCTTTATAAGTAATGTCTAAATCAATTAAAAAGCCATTTTTTCCGTGCTCAATAATATCTGGACAAAAACCTGTTTTTGTTGCAATAGGAAAACAATTTGAAAGCATTGCTTCTAAAATTGGTACTGGTCCACCTTCTAAAAAAGATGCAGAAATAAATGTATCTATCTTAGTATATAGGTCTGGAAATTTATGATAGTCTTCATTATTATAATAAGTAAAGTTTTTCAGCTTACTTAACTCTTCAAAACGCTCAAAATTCTCCCAACCTTTTCCAAGAATGTAAAAATGTTTCTCTGGCATGTTATTAATAATATCAAAAATAAGTTGAGCATTTTTTCTTGGTCCATATGCAGAACAAAATCCAACAGCACCACTTTTTCTTTCATGGTGATAGAAAAATTCTGGGTTTGAAGCAATATGAATTAATTCTAATTTTTCTTCTTTAACACCAATTTCTATTAACTCTTTTTTTACGGTTGAGTTTAAACATATAATTTTATATGCTAAATTTAAACACCAAGAAACATGAGTTTTAGAAAATGAGTTTGTCCAATTTGGGTGCGTAAACATAATAATGTTTCGCTTATTTAGAATCTGTGGGTTATGACGAATTGCTCTGTAAAAATATTGATGAAAAACAAAAAAATATCCATCAGTTACAGGTAAATCTCTTAATCTATCATGAAAATAAACATCTGCATTTAAGTTTGAGCTTCTTGATAATTTATTCACTTTAGCACCAAAAATCCAATCTTTATCTGCTTCTCTTGCAACATAAGTTATTGAATCAACTTTTTTGGATCTATTTTTTAAAGATTTAGATTTTAAAATTGCAAGTAGATATTTCCACTTATAAAAAAGAATAAAAATTATTTTTTCTTTAAACATTAGCTAAGTGTTTGCATAGAAACTAGCTTGAAATATTCTCCTTTTTTAGCTAATAATTCTTCATGTTTACCTTGTTCAACAATTTCTCCTTTTCTTAAAACTACAATGTTATCTGCGTTTTGGATGGTAGATAATCGATGTGCTATAACTATAGATGTTCGGTTTTTCATCATTTTCTCCAAAGCAAGCTGCACTAATTGTTCAGATTCTGTATCCAATGCTGAGGTTGCTTCGTCCAAAATCATAATTGGTGGGTTCTTTAAAACAGCTCTTGCGATTGATAAGCGTTGTTTCTGCCCGCCAGAAAGTTTGTTTCCACTATCACCAATATTAGTGTTATATTTTTTTGGTAAATTTTTTATAAATTCATGTGCATTAGAAATTTTTGAAGCTTTTATAACTTCTTCTTCAGTTGCATCTTGTTTACCTAATTTTATGTTTTCCGAAACAGTATCATTAAATAATATTGAATCCTGAGTTACAATACCCATTAAATCTAATAGAGACTTTTTAGTAATATTTTTAATGTTTGTTGAATCTATCTCTATACTACCTTCATTAACATCATAAAAACGAGTAATTAAGTTTGCTAAAGTAGATTTTCCACTTCCAGATTGACCAACTAGTGCTACTGATTTCCCTTTAGGTACTTTTAAATAAAAATTCTTTAAAACATAATCATCTTCATATTTAAAAGAGATGTTTTTAAATTCAATCTCAGAATTAAAATTATTTTTATCTATCGCGTCTGCACTTTCTTTTAATTCATCTTCAGTTTCTAAAATTTCTAATATCCTTTCTGCTGCAGCATTTCCTTTTTTAATAATAAAACTTGCTTTAGAAATAGATTTGGCAGGAGTTATTAAATTATATGCAAGTCCTAGGTAACCAATAAATTCATCACCATCTAAAACTTTATCAATTAAAACAAGAGAACCTCCATACCATAAAAGAACAGCAAAGACCATTATTCCTAAAACTTCACTCACTGGAGCTGATAATTGTGTTTTGTTAAGTAATTTATTTGAAAGTTTTTCAAATGTATCAGTAGATTTATTAAATTTATTTAGGAAAACATTTTCTGCATTAAATCCTTTTATCACTCTTAAACCTGATAATGTTTCTTCTAAAAGTGATAAAAAAGTACCTTGCTCATTCTGAACTTTATCAGATGTCTTTTTTAAATTTTTACCAATTATATTAATAATAAACCCGGCTACAGGAACAAAAAGAAATACAAATAAAGTAAGCTTAATACTAAAAGAAAACATAATGATAATTGTTACAATTATCATTAATGGGTCTCTAAAAATTAATTCTAAAATTGATAAGAAAGAATAATGAACTTCAATTACATCTGGGCCAATTCTAGCCATGGTATCTCCTTTTCTTTTTTCAGAAAAATAAGATAGTGGTAAGGAAACTGTTTTTTTGTACAAATCATTTCTTATATCTTTTAAAACACCATTTTTAAGAAATGTAATAGAATAAAATCCTAAATAACTAAAAAGATTTTTCAATAAAAAAATAATAACTATTAGTGCAATAACAATTAGAAGAATTTTTTCTTGATCATCACCAACTTTAGTAGCTACATAATAACTAAAATAATCATTAAAGTAAGAAACAGCTTTTGTAAAACCTTCATATACAGGTTTGTTAGTGATATGGTTTTGTTCAGAGCCAAAAATGACTTTAAATAGTGGCATTAATACCACAAATGAAAGTGCTGAGAAAAGAGCGTACAAAATATTAAAAAAAATATTTAAGAAGGCAAACCTTTTATAAGGTATAGCATAATACAATATTTTTTTAAAATAAGTCAATTATAGGTTTAATTCGTTAATAATTCTTTGGATTTTAGTATCTAATTGATCTTCAATTTTATCAGCATTCTTTACTGAATCTAAAGAAGTGTTTACACTAAAATAGAATTTGATTTTAGGTTCTGTCCCACTTGGTCTTACAGCAATTCTTGTACCTTTTTCGGTATGGTAAATTAACACATTTGATTTTGGTAAATCAATGCAGTTTTCTTCTCCTGTAATTAAGTTTTTCTGAATAGAGGATTGATAATCATTTACATATACAACCCTTTCACCATCAATTTTTTGTAAAGGTTCTTCACGAAAATCGCTTAGCATTTTTTGAATCTGAACTGCTCCATCCATTCCTTTTTTAACAATTGAAATTAAATGTTCTTTGTAATAGTTGTGTTTTGTGTAAATGTTTAATAGTTCATTATAAAAAGAACTACCGTTTTGTTTTGCTAAAGCAGCCACTTCACAAGCTAACAAAGTAGCGGTAACAGCATCTTTATCTCTTACAAAATCGCCAATCATATAGCCAAAACTTTCTTCTCCACCACCAATAAAATCCATGGTGTCATGATCGCGTATCATTTTTGCAATCCATTTAAAACCTGTTAAGCTAACTTTGGTCGATACATTATATTCTGCTGCAACTTTATTTACAAGTTCTGTTGAAACAATCGTAGATCCTATGAATTGATTACCGTTTAGTTTTCCTTCTTTATTCCATTTTTGAAGTAAAAAATCTGTCATTACAACCATAGATTGATTACCATTCATTAACTTCATGTTTCCTTTATCATCTCTAATGGCAACTCCTAATCTATCACAATCAGGATCTGTTCCAATAACAATATCTGCTCCAATTTTATCAGCTAAATCAGTTGCCATTTTTAAAGCAGCTGGTTCTTCTGGATTTGGCGATTTTACCGTTGGGAAATCTCCATTAGGTTCTCGTTGCTCTTCAACAATATGAACATCAGTATAGCCAGCTTCTCTTAAGGTATCTGGTACAGACATGATGGAAGTTCCATGTAGTGAAGTGAAAACGATTTTTAAATCTTTTCGACTTTTTAATTCAGGTAATTTTCCGTTTTCAACAGCACCTTTTACAAAAACATCATCAACTTCTTTTCCGATGACTTCAATTAAATGTTCGTTTGCTTTAAAATTGATTTCAGAAAAATCTAACGCATTTACTTCTGCAATGATTCCTCCGTCCTGTGGCGGAACTATTTGTCCACCATCAGACCAATAGACTTTATATCCATTGTATTCTGGCGGATTATGTGAAGCCGTTAATACAATACCAGCATCACAATCTAAATGTCTTACAGCAAATGATAGTTCTGGTGTTGAACGTAAATCATCAAACAAAAAAACTTTTATATTATTTGCTGATAAAACATCAGCAACAATTTTAGAAAACTCTTTACTATTATGTCTACAATCAAAAGCAATTGCTACTTTTAATTGACTTTTAGTCACATTTTTATTTAAGTAATTTGCTAATCCTTGTGTAGCTTTACCTAATGTATATTTGTTAACTCTATTAGTTCCTGCACCCATTACACCTCGCATTCCACCAGTTCCAAATGCTAAATCTTTGTAAAATCGATCAGTTAAGTCGTCAGAATTATCATTAATTAACTGCTGAATTTCGTTCTGTGTTTCTGTATCAAAAGTATCAGATAGCCAACTTTTGGCTTTGTCTAAAATTGTATCCATTAAATTTTATTAAAATAAAGTGCAAATATAAAGCTTAGAAATTGACTTTTTCCTTTATTGAATAGTGTTTTTCATTATTGTTTGACTTTATTACGAGTTCGCCAATAAAACCAGCTAAAAATAATAAAGTTCCTAAAATCATTGAGGTTAGTGCAATATAAAACCATGGATTGTCAGTCACTAAAATGGTTTTCATTCCGTTATAAAGTTTATATAATTTAATAACGCCAACATAAAAAGCTAAGGTAGTACCAAATAAAAACATTAAGGTTCCCCAAAGTCCAAAAAAGTGCATTGGACGTTTACCAAATTTTGATAAAAATGATATAGTGATTAAGTCTAAAAATCCGTTAATAAATCTATTCATACCAAATTTTGTTTCTCCGTATTTTCTAGCTTGATGTTTTACTACTTTTTCTCCAATTTTAGTATAACCTTCATTTTTTGCTAAAACTGGAATATATCTATGCATTTCTCCACTAACTTTTACAGTTTTTATAACTTCATTTTTATACGCTTTTAATCCACAATTAAAATCGTGTAATTTTAAACCAGAAGTTTTTCTTGCAGCTGCATTAAATAGTTTTGAAGGAATGTTTTTGGTAATTACATTATCATACCGTTTCTTTTTCCAACCAGAAATTAAATCGAAATCATCTTTAACAATTAAATCATATAGTTCTGGGATTTCTTCTGGATTGTCTTGTAAATCAGCATCCATAGTGATTACAACTTCACCTTTTGCTACTCCAAAACCAGCATCTAAAGCTTGAGATTTACCAAAGTTTTTTTGAAAGCGAATTCCTTTTACTTCTTTATTTTCTTTAGATAACTTTTCTATAACATTCCAGGAAGTGTCTGTGCTACCGTCATCAATAAAAATGATTTCATATAAATAACGATTGGATTGCATAACTTTTGCAATCCAATCGTGTAATTCTTGTAGAGATTCTTCTTCGTTAAGAAGTGGTATTACTACCGATATATCCATATTTATGAGTTGAAAGTTGTAAAGTTATAAAGTTTTTTTAAAACATTACTTTATTAGTTACTAACTTTTATATGACTCTTAATATTGTTCTTCCTCATTTTTTTTCATAATTGCACTCGTTATTGCAGAAACAACGAAGCCAAAAAATAAACTCATAATTGCAATTCCTCCAAACATAGAAAGGTTAAAATATTTGTTTGTCATTTCTTTTGACATTTCAATTTGATCATCTGAATATCCAGCATCAATCCATTTTTGCTCTGAAGCTTCAATTACTTGAGCTTTAAAATCAGGTTCGATGAAATTTGTAAAAAGTAACAAGTAAAGAATTGTAATAATCATACTTATAAAAATTATCCCCATACCTATTTTAACGCCTTGACCCCAAGTCATAAAACCATTATTATTTGTTTTGAATTTTTTATACGCTAATACAATAAATATAATTGAAACAATAACACTTAGAATGCCTGAAATAGAATCATTTTCTAAATAATTTCCACCCATTGCATATTTTATTAAACTAGGCAATAAACCAATTACTCCTAAAATTAATCCATAATTAATGATAATATTTTTTGTGCTTGCTTGATTTTCCATTGTGTTTAAAATTTTTAGTTAGTGATACAAATATATTGAAATGTTTTTTGGTATTCTTTTTATACTTCAAAACAATAGATTAGTATTCAATCTATTAAATATGTTACAAAAATTTAGATAAATTTTTAATTGCAAGATTAAAAAAAGGATGTAAATTTGCAGCGGCAAGTCCTACACAACTAGCTCCCTTTGAATCCCCCAGGGCGGGAACGCAGCAAGGGTATTAGGTTGTAGCAGTGTGATGTAGATAGCTTGCCATTTTTTGTGCTCTGAAGTTTCGTTCAGAATCTCGCTAATTCTAATTTTTGTAATATTGAGTTTTCAATCTTTAAATATTGAATAGATTATGTCTAAAGTAGTTTTAATAACTGGTGCATCATCTGGAATAGGTAAATCTATTGCTGTTTATTTAGCAAATAAAGGATTCACTGTTTACGGAACGAGTAGAAATCCAAAGAAAACCGGAAATTTATCTTTTCAATTAATCGCTTTAGATGTTTTAAAACCTGAAACTATAAAATCTGCTATCGATTTTATTATTGATAAAGAAAGGCGATTAGATGTGTTGGTAAATAATGCAGGTATGGGAATTACAGGCCCAATTGAAGATACTCCATCAGATGAAATGAGAAGTGTTTTCAATACCAATTTTTTTGGAGCTATTGATGTAATGAAATCAGTTTTACCGCAAATGAGAGCACAAAAATCAGGGTTAATTATTAACGTTACTTCTATTGCTGGTTATATGGGATTACCTTTTAGAGGAATTTATTCTGCTTCAAAAGGCGCTCTAGAATTAGTTACTGAAGCTACAAGAATGGAGGTTGCCGAATTCGGAATAAAAGTAACCAATATTGCTCCAGGTGATTTTGCTACAAATATTGCCGCAGGTAGATTTCATACACCTGTTTTTGAAAAATCTGCTTACCGAGAAAAATATCAAGAAAATTTAGATTTAATGGATAGTCATGTTGATAGTGGGATGGATCCAATAGAAATGGCAAAAAAAGCACATCAAATTATTAATACCCAAAATCCAAAGATTCATTATAAAGTGGGTGATTTTATGCAGAAATTCTCTATTGTCTTAAAAAGAATCTTACCAGATAAACTTTATGAGACATTATTAATGAATCATTACAAGTTGTAATAATTGTTGATAAATACTAATACCTTCTTAACAATTTATTTTATGCAACGTTTTAATCATTTTATATTTGCATAACAAAAACAAAATCACATGAAATTTTTTATAGATACAGCTAATTTAGAGCAAATTAAAGACGCGCAAGCATTAGGTATTTTAGATGGTGTTACTACAAATCCATCTCTAATGGCTAAAGAAGGAATTACTGGGCATGATAATATTATCAATCATTATAAAACAATTTGTGACATTGTTGAAGGTGATGTTTCTGCGGAAGTAATTTCTACAGATTTTGATGGTATGGTAAGAGAAGGAGAAGCATTAGCTGCTTTAAATCCTCAAATTGTGGTGAAATTACCGATGATAAAAGATGGGATTAAAGCATGTAAATATTTTTCTGATAAAGGAATTAAAACAAATGTTACGTTAGTATTTTCTGCTGGTCAAGCTTTATTGGCAGCAAAAGCAGGAGCAACCTATGTATCACCATTTATTGGACGTTTAGATGATATTTCTACAGATGGATTAAACTTGATCGCAGAAATCCGTCAGATTTATGATAATTACGGATTTGAAACAGAAATTTTAGCAGCATCAGTACGTCACACTATGCATATTATTGATTGTGCTAAGTTAGGCTCTGATGTGATGACTGGTCCTTTAAGTGCTATCGAAGGATTATTAAAACATCCACTTACAGATATTGGTTTGGCTAAGTTTTTAGCAGATTATAAAAAAGGAAACTAGCCAACATTGTTGGTTTTTATATAATAAATCAGAACGTAGAAAAGTTTTTTTTACTTTCTGATTTTTTTATGCTCAATAACTTTTGACTTTGTAACTTTGCTACTTTGTAACTTAGATTAATGTACCCAAAAAAAGAACTTGCTCAACTTGTTATTTCAGCTTGTCATCAATTTAATATTGATACAGTTGTAATTTCTCCAGGTTCTAGAAACGCCCCATTAACAGTTGGGTTTCATAATCATCCAGAATTTAAAACATATAGTATTGTTGATGAGCGTTGTGCAGCGTTTTTCGGGTTAGGAATTGCACAGCAGAACCAAAAACCTGTAGCTATAGTTTGTACATCAGGTTCTGCTTTATTGAATTATTATCCTGCAATTACCGAAGCTTTTTACAGTAAAATTCCGTTAGTTATTATTTCTGCTGATAGACCTAAACATTTGATTGATATTGGTGACGGACAAACTATTAGGCAGGAAAATGTATTTAGAAATCATATTCTGTTTTCTGCTAATTTGATAGATGAAAAAAATGAAAAAGAACGGAATTGTAATTTATTAAGTGAAGGGTTACAAACATCAATTTCTAGAAAAGGCCCAGTTCATATTAATATTCCTTTTGACGAACCATTGTATGAAACTACTTCTGATTTTATCGATTTTGAGTTTCTAGGATTAAAAATTATTTCGAGCGCAGTCGAAAGGTCTCAAATTAATTATACTAATTTTTCAGAAATTTGGAATGCATCAACAAAAAAAATGATTTTAGTTGGTGTACATTTTCCTGATGAAGAATTACAGCAAGTTTTAAATTATTTCTCTGAGGATGATTCAGTTTTAATCTTCACAGAAACGACTTCGAATTTACATCATAAGAATTTTATAAATTCGATAGATCAATTAATTTTTTCTTTAGAAGATGTAGAGTTTGAAAAGCTACAGCCAGAAGTGTTAATCACTTTTGGAGGCATGATAATTTCTAAAAAAATAAAACAATTTTTAAGAAAATATCAACCTAATCATCATTGGCATATAGATGAATTAAAATCAATGAATACCTATCACTGTTTGTCTGAATTTATTAAAGAACAGCCATCTGATTTTTTAAAAAAAATAAAAGGTGATTCTTTAGTAATTAAAAGTGATTATCAGCCACATTGGTTATCAAAAAAGAAAGAAAAATTAAAGAAACATGATGAGTTTTTATCAAAAACTGAACATTCTGATTTAAAAGTTTTTGAACAAGTTTTAGAAAGTATTCCTAATCAAAATCAATTACAGATTAGTAATAGTTCAATGATTAGATATGCACAGTTATTTGCAATTAATAAATCATTAAATGTTTTTTGTAATAGAGGTACTAGCGGAATTGACGGTAGTACCAGTACAGCAATTGGTGCCGCAATTTCTCGAAAAGAACAAACTGTTTTTATAACTGGTGACTTGAGTTTTTTCTATGATAGTAATGCTCTTTGGAATAAACACATTCCTTCAAATTTTAGAATTATATTGATTAATAATTCGGGTGGTGGAATTTTTAAAATTATTCCTGGCCCTGCATCAACAAATGCTACAGAATTATTTGAAACTCCACACTGTTTAACAGCAGAACATTTATGTAAAATGTATGGATTTGAATATCAAATAGCATCATCAACAAAAACAGTAAAAAATCAATTAATAGATTTTTATAAAGCATCAGAAAAACCAAAATTATTAGAAGTTTTTACGCCAAGTGATAAAAACGACGTAATTTTAAAACAATATTTTACATATTTAAAATAATGGATTTAGAGATAGGAGATAAGGTAGATTTAGTAATTGTAACTCAAACTGCTTTGGGATACACGGTAATGATAAATCAAGAGTTTGAAGGGCTATTATTTAATAGTGATGTTTTTAAACCATTAGAAGAAAATTTAGAAATTAAAGGATATATAAAAAATATTCGTGAAGATGGAAAAATTGATGTTTCGCTTCGCCCACAAGGATTTAGAAGTGTAATTGATTTGGATGTAGAAAAGATTTTAGAGAAACTAGAAAAAGATAAGTTTCTATTATTAACAGATAAAAGTTCTCCAGAAAGTATACGATTTCACTTACAAATGAGTAAAAAAGCTTTTAAAAAAGCTGTAGGTAACTTGTATAGAAGAAAGAAAATTAAAATTCTTGAAGATAGAATTGAGTTAGTTTAACGCTGATTTACAACTCGCTGAACATTTTCGTAAAAACTATCTGCATTTGGATCTGCTGGATCCATTTTTCCATAACCAACTCTGTAATGGAATAATGCTTTTTTAAATTGCTTACTTTCTTCGTAAAATCGACCTAAATAGTAATCACCCATTGGAGAAGTTGGATATAATTTTAAAATCATATTCCCGAAATCTTTTAAATGTCTTCCTTCTTCTTTGTCAATAATTATTCCTTCAATAGCAAAAATATCTTGTTCTCTAATTCCTAAATTACTGCCAAATAAAAAATCGATATCTAAATATTTGCTTTCTAAATAAGTAATAGCATCAATGGGAGATAGATCTTTTATTTTTTTATCAAACTCATCTTTTGTTATTCCTGCATAAATTTCAAAAAACTTACTAAATGCTCTCGGAATTGCTTCTCCTATACTAGAAACAGCAGAAGGGCTTTTAGAGAAATCGTCATATAAAACATTAAAGTTTTTAATGTCTATAGATTTTAAATACGTAGCTAAATTATTTGCAGCTGTACTGTATTCGGGTTTCATAAATGGATTGCTATTTGTATAAAAATAAAACGTGTTATCCATAGGTTGATAACGACTTAATGAATAGCTTTCTATTTGTGTATTGATATCTTTAGAAAATTTTGGATTTAAAGCTAAGTAGGCATTAAAAATAGGTGTTTCTTCCTTTAAAAAGTAAGTAATAAGGTTTGCAGAAATTCCCTCACCAACAATAGAAATAAAAGGAGATGTTCTATAATTAGCTTCTACATACGGAAGTAATTCATCTCTTAAAAAAAGTAAAAACTTCTTACTTTCTATAGTAAGTTTACTATTCTCTTTTATATAACCTGCATCTCTATATTTAGTGTTTTGCATGTCAATTCCAACTACAATCTGTTCTGGAGCACTATCGGTAGCAGCAAAAAAGTTAGCATTACCTATATATAAATCCATCAATTTTTCACCATCTAGAACAATTGCCAATGGAAAGTTTGCAATTGAGTCTTTTTCGTAGCCTTTTGGTAAATAGATTTTTACATTTCTAAAGTTTTGTAACTCGTCAGATTCATATCTTTTCTCTATTGTTTTCTGGCTATGCGCCAAAACTCCAAAAAGGATACATAATATAATAAGAGATTTCTTTATCATAAATTCTAATATATAGTTATTTTTGCTACAAGATGATTAATAGCATTCTAAAAAACTAACGTCTAAATTACAAAAATATGATACAACCTGAATGGAAAACTGCTAAAGTTTATGAAGATATTACTTATAAAAAGAGTAATGGTGTCGCAAGAATTGCATTTAATAGGCCCAATGTTAGAAATGCTTTTAGACCAAAAACTACATCTGAGTTATATGATGCTTTTTATGATGCTGGTGAAGATGTAAATATTGGCGTCGTTTTATTATCTGCAGAAGGACCAAGTACAAAAGATGGTGTGTATTCTTTTTGTTCTGGTGGTGATCAAAAAGCAAGAGGGCATCAAGGGTATGTTGGAGATGACGGTTATCATAGACTTAATATATTAGAAGTACAGCGCTTAATTCGATTTATGCCAAAAGCAGTTATTTGCGTAGTTCCAGGTTGGGCAGTAGGTGGTGGACATAGTTTACATGTTGTTTGCGATTTAACTTTAGCCTCTAAAGAACATGCAATTTTTAAACAAACGGATGCAGATGTAACTTCTTTTGATGGGGGTTATGGTTCTGCTTACTTAGCAAAAATGGTAGGTCAGAAAAAAGCAAGAGAGATTTTCTTTTTAGGGCGTAATTATTCAGCACAAGAAGCTTATGAAATGGGAATGGTAAATGCTGTAATTCCACATGATGAATTAGAAGATACAGCTTATGAATGGGCACAGGAGATTTTAGCTAAAAGTCCTACTTCTATAAAAATGTTAAAATTCGCTATGAATTTAACAGATGATGGTATGGTTGGTCAACAGGTTTTTGCAGGTGAAGCTACTCGTTTAGCGTATATGACTGATGAAGCTAAAGAAGGAAGGGATGCTTTTCTTGAAAAAAGAAAGCCTAATTTCCCTAAAAAGTGGATACCATAAATATTATAAAATTGAATAATTAAAAGAAATGTTATTCAATGTTTTAATCTTTCAATTTTTAAATAAAGTATGAAAATAATTTGTATAGGGCGCAATTACGCTAAACATATTGAGGAATTAGCAAATGAAAGACCAGAGAATCCTGTTGTTTTTTTGAAGCCAGATTCTGCTATTTTACCAAGAAAAAATCCTTTTTTCATTCCGCCTTTTTCTAATGATGTTCATTATGAAGTTGAGGTTTTGGTGAAAATAAATAAAGTGGGTAAACATATTTCTGAAAAATTTGCTCATAAATATTATGATGAAATTGGTTTAGGAATCGATTTTACAGCAAGAGATGTACAAGCAAAATGTAAAGAAAAAGGCTTGCCTTGGGAAAAAGCAAAAGCTTTTGATGGAAGTGCTGTTATTGGAGAGTTTTATCCAAAAGAAAACTTTGATTTAGAGAATTTACAATTTCAATTATTAAAGAATAATGAGGTTGTTCAAGATGGAAATACCAAGGCGATGCTTTGGAAAACAGACGAACTAATTGCTTATGTTTCTCAATATTTCACATTAAAAAAAGGAGATGTTATTTTTACAGGAACTCCGGCAGGGGTTGGTAAAGTTGTTGAAAATGATCAATTAAAAGGTGTCATTGAAAGTAAAGAAGCTTTTAATATTAGAATAAAATAATGAAAGCAGAAATAATAACTATCGGAGACGAAATACTTATCGGTCAGATTGTGGATACAAATTCGCAATGGATTGGTCAAGAATTAAATAAAATTGGTGTTTCTGTATATCAAATATCATCAATACAAGATGATGAACAACATATTTTAAATGCTTTAAAGGAAGCTGAAAGTAGAGTGGATATTGTAATTCTTACAGGTGGTTTAGGTCCCACAAAAGATGATATCACAAAAAAAACAATTGCAACATATTTTAATGATGAACTTATTATAAATAATGAAGTTGTAACTCATATTAAAGCATTGTTTGCTAAATTTAATTTTAATTTTAGTGAATTAAATAGATTGCAAGGGTTGATGCCAACAAAAGCTATCTATTTAAAAAATAATTTAGGAACTGCACCAGGAATGTGGTTTTTTGAAAACAACACAGTTTTTGTTTCCTTGCCTGGTGTTCCTAATGAAATGAAAGGCTTAATGACAGCTAAAGTCTTACCAAAAATTCAACAACAATTTAAGTTGCCATTTATCATTCACAAAACTGTGATGACTTATGGGCAAGGAGAAAGTACGATTGCTGAAAGAATAGAAGATTTTGAAAACTCTTTACCAGATTTTATCAAGTTAGCCTATTTGCCTAATTTCAGTAAAGTCAGATTGAGATTATCAGCCAGAGGTGATAATAAAGAATTATTAGAAGTTACTTTACAAGAAAAAATAGCTGAATTATATCAACTAATACCTGATGTAATCACAGGAATTGACCAAGACGGAACCTTACAAAATAATGTAGGTGTCTTATTAAAAAAGCATAACAAAACACTCTGTACGGCAGAAAGTTTAACGGGTGGTAAAATTGCAGCGACAATTGTTTCAGTTACTGGTTCTTCTTCTTATTATAAAGGTAGTTTTGTAACCTATACATCTGAATTAAAAAATCACTTATTAGATGTTCCGTTTAATGTTATTGAAAAACATTCTGTTGTTAGTAAAGAAGTAGCCATTTTAATGGCAGAAAATGCAAGAAAAAAGTTGAATACAGATTATGCAATTGCTGTTACCGGAAATGCTGGGCCAACTCAAGATGATAATAATAAGGAAATAGGAACGGTTTTTATTGCTTTAGCTACAACAGAAAATGTTCATATTGAGGAGTTTAATTTTGGTAAACCACGCGAGAAGGTAATTGAAAAAACAGTAGATAAATCGCTAGAAATTCTACAAAAAGAAATTCTAAAAAAATACTAAAAATTGTTTTGTTCAATATAGTAATTATTTGTAGATTTGCACCTCGTTTAGAGATAACACCTAAAAACTGTCAAGAAGATGTCTAGAGTTTGTGAATTAACAGGAAAAAAAGCAATGGTTGGAAACAATGTTTCTCACGCCATGAATAGAACGAAGAGAAAATTTAACGCGAATCTTATGACGAAGCGTTTTTATATTCCAGAAGAAGATAAATGGATTACTTTAAAAGTATCTGCTTCTGCATTAAAAAATATCAACAGAAAAGGAATTTCTGCGGTTATTAAGGACGCAAGAGCTAATGGCTTTTTAACTAAATAATCATAGTAAAATTTTAGCAAGATGGCAAAAAAAGGAAACAGAGTTCAGGTAATTTTAGAATGTACAGAGCATAAAGCTTCTGGACAACCTGGAACATCTAGATACATTACAACAAAAAATAAAAAGAACACTCCAGATAGAGTTGAGATTAAGAAATTTAATCCAATTTTAAAGAAAATGACTGTTCATAAAGAGATTAAATAATTTAGGAGATGGCAAAGAAATCAGTAGCATCGTTACAAACAGGAGCAAAGAGATTAACGAAAGCAATCAAAATGGTAAAGTCTGAAAAATCAGGTGCTTACACATTTGTTGAAGCTATCATGGATCCTTCAAACGTAAATGACTTTTTAGCTAAAAAGTAATTATCGTTATAAAATATTGTAAAGCTACTTTCCAAAAGAGAGTAGCTTTTTTTGTGCTTTTAAATATGTATTTTTGAAAGCTTTAATAATGACAATTTGACCCAAATTATAACTTGGTACAGTTTTTATAGGTAAATAACTAGAATTATAAGTTATGAGTTTTTTTAAAAAAATATTTTCAAAAGAAAAAAAAGAAACCTTAGATAAAGGTTTAGAAAAATCTAAATCTAGTTTTTTCGGTAAGCTAACTAAAGCAGTTGCCGGAAAATCTAAAGTAGATGACGATGTTTTAGATAATTTAGAAGAGATTTTAGTAGCTTCTGATGTTGGAGTAGATACTACACTTAAAATTATTGATAGAATTGAAGCTAGAGTAGCTAAAGATAAATATGTTGGTACGGATGAATTAAACCAAATTCTTAGAGAAGAAATTGCAGGCTTATTATCTGAAACGAATGTTGGTAACGAGTCTGAATTTACAATTCCTGCTGATAAAAAACCATATGTTTTAATGGTTGTTGGTGTTAATGGAGTTGGAAAAACAACTACGATTGGAAAATTAGCATCACAATTTAAAAAACAAGGATTAAAAGTCGTTTTAGGAGCAGCAGATACTTTTAGAGCAGCTGCGATTGACCAATTACAAGTATGGGCAGACAGAACCGATGTGTCAATAGTACGCCAAGAAATGGGTTCTGATCCTGCTTCTGTGGCTTTTGATACCTTAAAATCTGCGGTTACACAATATGCAGATGTGGTAATTATAGATACTGCTGGTAGATTGCATAATAAAGTTAATTTAATGAATGAATTAACTAAGATTAAACGTGTTATGCAAAAAGTTATTGAAGATGCTCCACATGATGTTTTATTAGTTTTAGACGGTTCTACAGGACAGAATGCATTTGAACAAGCAAAACAATTTACAAAAGCTACAGAAGTAACTTCTTTAGCGGTTACAAAATTAGACGGAACTGCAAAAGGTGGCGTTGTTATTGGTATTTCAGATCAATTTCAAATCCCTGTTAAATATATTGGAGTAGGAGAAGGGGTAGATGATTTACAAGTATTTAACAAGCACGAATTTGTAGATTCTTTTTTTAAGTAGAAAAACTATTATTCTTTTAAAAACTTAAAAGAGTATATTTGGGTATTAAATCCTTATTAATGCCCCAGTCATATAAGTATCTTAATTTTTTATACATATTTTTATATGTAAACCTATTATTTGCACAAAAACCTGCTAACGAACTTCGTAAGATTTCGCATACGCAATTTGTTAAAGCGTTGACATCTACTAAAGATTCCGTATTTGTTTTAAAAGACGCATTTATTGTTTTTGACTCAAAAATTGATTCTAATTTTTACTACAAGTCAATTGATAATTCTTTTATTTTTCCAACTACAGATAGTTTAATTATTGATGTACAAGTTGAATTAGAAAATGTACATTTTGAACATAGATATGAAGATTCTGGCGCTGCATTGCATCATATACGTTTTAAAAAACCTGTTGCTATAGAGAATTCCACATCTCTTGTGTTCAGTAATTGTGTTTTTGAAAACGGTTTGTATATGGATGTAAATATCCCTTTAAACAATTATATAGACTATTTTGAAAAAGTTGCAGAAAATTATGGTAATGATATCAGTATTAATCAATCAGAAATAAAAGGTGAATCTATTATAGATATTGGAACCATAGAAACTTTTAATGCAATATTTGTTACAGTAAGTAATTCAATTATTTATAAAAAACCAGACTTAGAAAATTCATTTTATGCTAATAATTTAAGGTCATTTGAGTTTTTCAATAACAAAATTATTGGAAAAGGTGCAATACATTTATTTATAGATACTACAAGAGAAACTCTGTTAACCTATAACGATTTTGGAGAAGCATCAGTTTTATTAAGTCAGGCAGGTATTTCATCTGCAAGTTTAAATGTAATATCAGATAATATTTATAGAAAACCAATAATTCTTGGAGTCGAAAATTTTAGCAAAACTGATATTTATAGATGGAATGAATGGGAAGATAAAGTAGTTTCTCTTCATGGTTATTTAGAGTATTTAGAGAAATTATATAAAAAAAGTGCATTAAATTCTGCTTCTATGGAATCTATGTTTAATAATGACTCTATATTAAACACGTATGCTTCTCAATATAAGTTTCAAATAGAAAACTCTTATAAATTTGAGAAACGATTATTAGGGTCTTTTTATGATAGCTATAAATCGCAATATGATACTGATTTTGCTAATAAAGTTTATATCACTTTAAAAGATTTAGAAACTCAACGGTATCAATATTTAAACAAAATAGAACCTTCTTTTAAGACCTATTTTACTTGGAAAATCAATCAATTATTAAAAGTATTGTCAGCTTATGGTACTTCTCCTTCTAGAACGATCATTATCTCTATTTATGTGATATTTATTTTTGCTTTTATTTATCTGTTTTTTCCGAATTCTTGGGATACAATTAATAGGAATAGATTAATGAAACGTCTTCGTTTTTATACACGCTATTTTAGAAATAAGGAAAGTATGAAGGAAATTTATCAAGAAGATATGAAGCAAGATTTAATGTCATTTGAAGAATTTAAAGTCTATATGAATAAAAGCCAGAAAGAAACTCCAAGTTATTTTTTATGGTTAGCAAAACCAATCTATTATTTTTCATCTACCAATTATAAAATTATTAGTAAATTATTTGATAAGACTGATGTTTTAAAAGGAAAGTGGGTTGATTTGCCAAAATCTAAAAAAATAGCTACTAGTGTTTTTATGGGTTTATGGATATTTATGTTGCTTTGTTTCGACGTTATTATTAAGTTTATTAATGCACTCACATTATCTATAAACACTTTTACTACTTTAGGTTTTGGAGAAATACCAACCAAAGGATTTCCTAGATACTTGTCCATTATTCAAGGTTTTATTGGTTGGTTTATGCTAAGTATTTTTAGTATTTCTTTAATTTCACAAATACTGAATTAAAAAATAAGCTAAGAAAACAACTAAATCTTGAGTCTTTACATAAAACTCATAGATATCAGTATAAAACCCTTATTTTTGCATCCATTTAAATAAAATTCAATGCGTACAAAAACCATCAAACAAAATAAAATCAACGTTGTTACTTTAGGGTGTTCAAAAAACGTTTATGATAGTGAAGTGTTAATGGGACAACTAAAAGCCAATGGAAAAAACGTTGTACATGAGGATGAAAATGATGATGGAAATATTGTAGTTATAAATACCTGTGGATTTATAGGTAAAGCAAAAGAAGAATCTGTAGATACTATTTTGCATTATGCACAACGTAAAGAAGCTGGAGAAATAGATAAGGTTTTTGTAACAGGATGTTTAAGCGAACGTTATAAGCCAGATTTGGAAAAAGAGATTACTAATGTAGATCAGTATTTTGGTACACATGATTTACCTAATCTTCTTAAGGTTTTAGAAGCTGATTATAAGCACGAATTAATTGGAGAACGTTTAACAACTACGCCAAAACATTATGCCTATTTAAAAATTGCAGAAGGTTGCGATAGACCTTGTTCTTTTTGTGCAATTCCTTTAATGAGAGGAAAACATAGATCAACACCCATTGAAGAAATTGTAATTGAAGCGACAAAATTAGCTGAGAAAGGGATTAAAGAAGTGATGTTAATTGCACAAGATTTAACCTATTATGGCTTAGATATTTATAAAAAACGTGCTTTAGCTGATTTATTATTAGCTTTAACTAAAATAGAAGGAATTGAATGGATTAGAATGCATTATGCATTTCCAACAGGTTTTCCAATGGATGTTTTAGAAGTGATGAAAAACGAACCTAAGGTTTGTAATTACTTAGATATTCCACTACAACACATTAATTCAGAGTTGTTAAAATCGATGAAACGAGGTACAACTCATGAAAAAACGACTGCGTTGATTCATAAGTTTAGAGATATTGTACCTGAAATGGCAATTAGAACTACATTAATTGTTGGTTATCCAGGAGAGACAGAAGAGATGTTTCAAGAATTGAAAGATTGGGTAGAAGAGATGCGATTTGATAGATTAGGCGCTTTTGAATATTCTCATGAAGAAAATACAGGAGCTTATGTTCTAGAAGATGATGTTCCTGAAGACGTTAAGTTTAAACGTGTTAATGAGATTATGGAGATACAATCTCAAATTTCTTGGGAATTGAATCAACAAAAAGTAGGAAAAACGTTTAGATGTTTATTTGATAGAAAAGATGGTGAATATTTTTATGGACGTACTGAGTTTGATTCACCCGATGTTGATAACGATGTTATTGTTGATGCAAAAAAGCATTATATAAAAATTGGAGAATTTATTGATATTAAAATAACCGAAGCTGGTGATTTTGATTTGTATGGTGAACCAGTTTAAAAATTTTAATAAGTAAAAAAAATGAAAAAAATTATTCTAATATTTTTATTATTATTTTGTTTTAAGACAATAATAGCACAAAAAAATGCAATAAAAGTTAATCCGTTGGGTCTTGCATTAGGAATTGCTAATATTGGTTTTGAATTTAAAATAAGTGATAATCAAACAGCTTCATTTTCTGCCTTATATGCTAAGGTTGATGATATTGATGGTTTTGGGGCTGGAATTGAACAGAGATTTTATTTTGATTCTGATGAAGCATTTATGGGTTGGCATGCAGGCCCTAGTTTTGGGGTTTTAGCTTTAAAAAATAATAATCATGAAAGTACAGTTTTTTCAATAGCCGCTGATATAGGACATCAATGGGTTTTTAAAAAAGGTTTTTTAGTCGATGCTTTTGCAGGGGTAGGTTATTTGATTAATACTGAAGGATTTAATGATCTTAAAAAATTAAACATTTCTATTGGAGTATCTATTGGTTATTTTTGGTAATGTTATGCGAGTTTCTAAAGAAAATAGCATTTACAAAAAACAGTTTTCCATTATCCCAAAAAGACCTAAACAATGGGTTATCTACCATATAAATAATACTACCATTACCTATTCGTTCTTCACCAAAAAGTAAGGATTCTGGAATGTTTTTTAAAGCTTTTTTTCCAGCAAAACCTGATGCGTTTGCTACATCTTTAGTAAAATAGGCAACATTACCAACATCTTTTAAAAATTTATATGAGTTACTTCCTAACTTAAGAGAAAAATAAGTGTCAGAATATCCAAAAGCTAAGGGATGCGTTTTATCTACCTTACTTTTAAAAATAGCGCCCGTAATAAAATTTTCTGTGCTTTTACGTTCTATATCTGCATAGGGGGTTAAGTTAGATTTTAAAGAGTCTTTTTTCTCGTCTTTTTTTGTTTTTAAAGTAAACTCTTTTTTATCTGCAAAAGCTCTTAAAGCATTACTCATGGCAATAACAGTACCACCACTTCTTGTCCATTTCTTTATTTTCTCTAATGTATTTTTATTTAATACACTTCCATAATATCCATTTGGAATGATTAAAACATCATAATTATTTAAGTCAGCTCTACCAAAATTATCAGTATCTAAAACTGTTAGTGGATATTCTAATTGTGTTTCAAAGAAATGCCAGATTTCTCCAAAAGCTAAAGAAGAAGTTCCTTTACCAGATAAAACTGCTACTTTTTGTTTGTTAATTGGATTTACACTATAAGAACCAAAATCTACTCCAGAGCTAACAAAACCAGTGCTAACAGCGATAATTTTTCTTTCTAATTTATTGGTAATAGCAATCAATTTTTTGTCAAACTTTTTATGTTTAACATTATCATGCCTTAAAATAATTAACGAACCTCTATCATACGATTTTCCTTCAACAGAAAAAGGCTTTTCAGAAAAACGAACTCTAATATTTTCTTTTAATAGTTGAGCTAAAAAAGTAGCATCTTCCAAGCTATTCCATTTAGATAAATAAGCGTAAGAATTAGGAGAAGTATTATTATAAACTTTATTGTTAGCTGTATTTTTTGATGAACTTACTTTAGTTTTTGAAGCAATCGCATTAAAACCATGCGCATATGGTAAAGACCAAGCTGTAATATCATAAGTTAAAGAATCAGCTAATTTTGCTTTTGGTTCAAATAAAGCTTTTACCATTTTTCCTTTTGGTTGACTTGAATGTATTACTAAATCATTTGAAGATACATTTAGACTACCATCTTTTAAACTTGTATAATTATAACCTTTTACTTTTCCTTTATTTGTGTATTCATAGTTGATTTCATGTTTGTCTAATAACCTTTTTAAACGATCTGTTTTATCTTGATTATCATTTTTTAACACATAACTTTTATACTTTAAACTTTTGTTATCAAAGAATTTTTTGAATTCAGAATTCAATTTTTCTGCATTTTTAGAAGCAATTTCAACAGTAGATAATCCTGTAGTTTTATGATGTTTTACTCTATCAATTAATGTTAATTCATAACCATGATCAGTATTAATTCCTAAACCAGCCATTCCATGTCCCGCTTGCTCATAAGTCATACCAATAGCTCCCATAAAAGTAGGATAAGTATCACCATAACTTGGATAAAGTAAATCAAAACTTTCTTTGGTGAAATATAGCCAGTTGTTTTTATCGAAATATTTTGCATGATTTTTTCCAATTTGGACCTGGAAATCGCGTTGCCAATCAGAAATTACTTCATGAAACGGTTCTGCGGCAGGAGCAAAATAATAAGGATTATTAATAAATTGTTCGTGAAAATCAACATGAATATGTGGCATCCATTTATTGTAAATTTTTAAACGCTGCTGACTTTCTACTTGTGTAGCCCAAGCCCAATCTCTATTTAAATCAAATAAATAATGATTTGCCCTTCCGCCTGGCCAAGGTTCTTGATGTTCTTTTGCTTCTTGGTTTGGATTATAAGGAGAGCTACTAACTTGATTAAACCAATTTACATAACGATCACGTCCATCAGGATTAATACAAGGATCTATAATTACAATCGTGTTTTCTAAATACGATTTTTTTGAAGTAACTAATTCATACAAGGTTTGCATAGAAGCCTCAGAACTAGAAGCTTCGTTACCGTGTACATTATAACTTAACCAAACAATTGCTTTGTTATTTATAGCGACACCAGCGCTTTTAATTCCTACTTGCGTAAGATTTGCTAAACGAATTTTATCAATATTATCGATGTTTTCTTGTGATGAGATATAACTAACATATAAAGGTCTATGCTCATTTGTTTCTCCGTATTTTTCAAGTGTTACATTAGATAATTGCTTGCTCACGTATTTAAAATAGTCAACAACTTTATGATGTCTTGTAAAACGTTCACCCAATTTATAACCTAAATATTCTTTAGGAGATTTTATATTTTGTGAAAAGATAAATGAAGAGCATAATAATGCGAGTAGTAAAAGTCTGGTTTTCATAAAAAAAGAATTGATCTAAATTCAAATGTACAGAATATTCTTTTTTGAATTGTTCTGATTAATTTTATTTTCCGTTAAAAGTTTGTTAGAAAATTTTTAGAATTTCGACAAACGTTTTAAAAAAGTGTATTTTTGAAACATGACCAACACAGAAACAGACTGTAAAAAATATTCCATTCCTTTTCATAAAACAGGCTTCTTTTCTAAGACGATGTTAGATTATTTAGATCAGAAAGAAATTATTCAACCTTTTTATAATAATTTTCCAGATTTAGAAGGATTTAAAAAGCAAATTGAAGAAAAGCGTCATTCTGAACTCGTTTCAGAATCTCATCGTAAAGTTTTAGGAGATGCTTTAAAAAATCAATATCTATCTGTAAAAACATCAGAAGAGACACAACAAAATATTGAATCTTTACAAAAAGAAAATACATTTACAATTACTACTGGTCATCAATTAAACTTATTTACTGGGCCTTTATATTTTTTATACAAGATAATTTCTACAATTAATTTAGCGGAAGAATTAACAGATAAGTTTCCGAAACAAAATTTTGTTCCAATTTATTGGATGGCTACAGAAGATCATGATTTTGATGAGATTAATTATTTTAATTTTAATCATAAAAAAGTACAATGGAATCGTAAAGATGGTGGTGGAGTAGGTCGATTTTCTACAGAAGGTTTACAAGAAGTTTTTGATGAGTTTTCTAAGCATTTAGGAAACTCTAAAAATGCAATCTATTTAAAAGGTTTGTTTTCTGAAGGATATTTAAAACACAATAATTTAGCAGATGCAACTAAATATATTGCTAACGAATTATTTGGAAAATACGGATTAATTATTATTGATGCAGATGATGTTTCTTTAAAGAAATTATTTATTCCTTTTGTGGAAAAAGAACTATCTGAACAAGTTTCTTTTAAAGAGGTTTCTGCAACAAATACTGAATTTGAGAAGCACTATAAAGTTCAAGTAAATCCTAGAGAAATAAACTTATTCTATTTAACAAATGAAATAAGAGAACGAATTGTTTTCGATGACAATCTATACAAAGTAAAAAACACAGCTATAGTTTGGAGCAAGAGTGAATTACTTAATCACCTCAATGAGGTGCCTGAGAGGTTTTCACCAAATGTAATTATGCGACCTTTATATCAAGAGGTGATATTACCTAATCTATGTTATATTGGTGGAGGCGGAGAAATTGCTTACTGGTTGCAGTTAAAAGCATATTTTGAAAAAGTTAATGTTCCTTTTCCTATTTTGTTATTACGAAATTCTGTTCAAGTTATTACTGAAAAGCAGTTTAAAAAGTTAGAGAAACTTAATATTTCTTTAGAAGAAATCTTTATAAAACAACAAGATTTACTAAAGAAAAAAGTAACTGAAAATTCAGAGGTTTCTGTTGATTTTTCCAAACAGAAAGAGTTCTTGAAAAATCAATTTTCAGCATTAAAAGAAATTGCAAAACAAACTGATGTTTCTTTTGTCGGAGCCGTAAATGCGCAAGAAAGAAAACAAGTAAAAGGATTAGAGAATCTAGAAAAACGTTTATTAAAAGCTGAAAAAAGAAAACAAAAAGAACTAGTTTCTAATATAACTGAATTGCAAAACCAGCTGTTTCCTAATCAAAGTTTAGAAGAACGTCAAAGTAATTTTTCTGAATATTATTTAGAATTTGGAAATGATTTTATTCATCATTTAAAAAATAAATTAGAACCTTTAGCTTTAGAATTTTCAATAATTGTTTTGTAGTTTTAATCAGATTTATATTTATATCAAATAAAAAAACCGTTTAATCTATGAGATTGAAACGGCTTTTATGGACAGTAATTGGGGGACTTAATAATTTTAGGGGATTTTATTTAATTTCCTGAACTTACAGTAAAAATAGTATTTATTTTAACTGTTTTTGGCTCTGTAGTATAAATGTAGTAGCCTTTTTTCAATCAAAATAGTAAGGTTTTTTAATAGTTCTTGTTAAATTTTGCCTTTTATTTGTATGCTTTTAAAAAAATGACAGAAAAAAAATTACATCCAAAAAATAAATTTAATAAAGGGTATAACTTTAATGAATTAATTATTAATAATCCTTCTTTAAAAGAATTTGTATTAGAAAATAAATTTGGAAATTTAAGTATTGACTTTTCAAATACTAAAGCAGTAAAAGAATTAAATAAAGCTTTATTGTTTTCTTATGATAAAATATCTATTTGGGATTTCCCTGATGAAAATTTATGCCCGCCAATTCCCGGGCGTTTAGATTATATTCATTATTTAAATGATTTAATAGTTGATAAAAATGATATCAAAGTTTTAGATATTGGAACTGGTGCAACTTGTATATATCCGCTATTAGGAGTAACTGAATATGATTGGAGTTTTGTAGCAACTGATATTGATTTAGATTCATTAGATACTGCACAAGATATTATAGATGATAATAATTTTGATCATAAAATCGAATTACGCCAACAGTTTGATGAAATGAATATTTTAAAAGGAATTATTGAAGAGAATGATTCTTTTACAGTTACTATGTGTAATCCTCCATTTTACAAATCTGCAGAAGAAGCAAGAGGTGCAAATAAAAGAAAATCAAGAAATTTAGGTAATAACGCTGTTAGAAATTTCTCTGGAAATAATAATGAACTTTGGTATGTTGGTGGTGAAAAAGCATTTTTGCATACTTATTTATACGAAAGTTCGCAATTTCCAAAAACAAGTACTTGGTTTACAAGTTTGGTTTCGAAAAAAGAAAATGTAGAGAGTTTAAAAAAATCATCAAAAAAATTAAATGTCTCTGAATTTAAAGTGATTCCAATGTCTCAAGGCAATAAAGTAACTAGAATTGTTTGTTGGCGATTTTAATTATAAACAATATCCTTGATTTTATATTTTTTACAGATAAAATTTAAAATCACATAAACTAACATATGCACAAAGACTAAACAAATAAATGCATATAGCGGAACGCCTAAAATTTGATACGGCCAGAAATACGTCCAAACACCTAAATAAATTGTAATTACTTCTCCGAAAGCAGGTAAAATTAACGCTAAAATAATAGCTAGAATTATTTTATTTTTAGAAGACTGATTTTTTAAAGTTGGTATTAAATTAGCTTCAAGCTTATATAAAAAGTAAAAAGCCAACATCCAAGCAAAAGGCAACCATAAAGGTAATTCTCTACCTACTTCATGATATTCCCAATAACCGTTAGAAACACCCCAATATTCACCAATAATACCTCCAAAACCTGTTAATAACATTCCTATTATTAGTAACCAGTTTTTATTTGTTTTTGGTTGAATAATTTCTTTATTGATATTATATAGTAATTTTAACCCTAAAATTCCTGCTATTATTACATCATGTTTTTTTAAAACACCAATTAATACCCCAGCAACAATTAATTTTAAAAGTGCTTTTAGGATTTCTTTAGAAAAGAGTTTTTTGTTTGTGATAATCAAAATTTGGAAGATTTTTTTTGAATGTTTCAAAGATAGAAAAAACTTAGGTCTTCAGTCTACTTAATTATCTCAAGGTAATGATTAACTTTCTTATAAATATTTTCTGTACTTTTGTTTATAGAGTTGTATTACTTTTTTTCGGCTATCCCAGATTAATTACAAAAAACATTTTGGTTTAATAATATTTGCTATACATTTTACAGTATGTAAAACTTCTTATATATAGCAAATTTTTAATTTGTTTTAGTATGAATGGATTGCAAAAAGTTGTTATTGTAGAAGACGATAAAGTCCTCTTAGAATCGTATAAATATTTTTTCTCTAATTACACTGATTACCATCTTGTTAAAGCGTTTTCAAATATTGAAGATTTATTAATTTTTATTGATACTAATAATGTAGATATTATAATTAGTGATGTAAATCTACCTGGACTCAGTGGAATAGAAGGATTAAAAAGGGTGAAGAAAATTAATTCAGATATTAAAATGATTTTAATTAGTATTCATGAAGAAAGTTCAATAGTAATAGACTCAATAAAAAATCATGCAGATGGTTACCTTATTAAACCCATTAGTGAAGAAGAATTATTAAAAACATTAAATTTATTAGAAAAAGGAGGGATTCCTTTAAGCGAAAATGTAACTCTTAAATTAGTAGAAGAATTACGATTTAATAAAATTAAAATGTTTTCTGAAAGAGAAAATGAAATTGCTTCTTTATTACTTAACGGAAACACGTATTCGAGTATAGCAGAAAAACTATTTATATCTGCTAGCACCGTTAATTACCACATTCAAAAGATCTATTTAAAACTGAATGTAAACTCTAAGATTGAAGCATTAAAAATTTTGAGAAAACTTAAATGATATTCAGAGTTAAAAATTTAACTTTTTTTCTTGTACTCTTGAGTTTTTATGAAGTTTCTTCTCAAGAAATAGTAAACGAAAAAAAAATAATCAAAAGCAACATAGATAAAGTATTTAAATATTATCTTGATAAAGACGATTTTAAAAAAGCAATTAATCTTTTATTGAAAAATGAAAAAAAACTACACAAAAAAAAATATTTTGAGATTGAGTCCGAAAATAATAATTGTATTGGTTTAGTTTACGCTCAAATATCTGCCTATGATAAAGCAGCCTTATATTTTAATAAGTCAATAGCAATTTCTGATAGTATAAAAAAACATCAACTTAAAAATAGAAGAAAACTTATTGCTGAAAGTAATATGTTAAATCTATTTCTTGATAGTAAGCAGTACGTTAAACTAGATAGCTTAGCTATTCTAGTGAAAAAAGAGTGTTTAAAAAATAAATCATCAGGTATATATTATTATTACCAAACTAAACTGAGATCCTTATTTGTAAGAAAAAACTATGACGAATTATTAAGAACATCAGAAGAAGCTTTAGATTTCTTAAATAATGAAGAGTTTTTTAAAAACCTTGATGAAATAGAAACAATTAAATCTTTAAAAAATAGGTTTATAGCTATTTATTTATTGTTTAATACATATGCTCTTTTTGAGAATGATAAAAAAAATAATAATGCTAATAATAACTTAGATTTTTTACTGAGTCAAAAGCTAGAAAGTGTTTTATGGAATGATGAGTATTTATGGATGCATAAAGTGAATTTATACTTATATAAAACAAAATATTTTTTGAAATATGATAATAAAGATTCTTTAAATTATTATCTAAACTTATTTAATAATCAGTCTTTAATTTTAAATAATTACTTAAGAAATAAAAAGAAACACTCTAATGAATTTTTATTAAAAAGTATTGATAATGAAGTTGCCTTAGAGCGATCTAATTCTCAATTGATAATTGAAAATGAAAAGGCAACTAAATATAAAATCATCAATATTTTTTTAATATTGATTGTTATTGTTAGTATTATCATCTTTATTAAAAGGGAAAAAAACAAAAGAGACAAAGTCCTGATGGATAATAGGTTAAAGGTTAAAAATCATGAGTTAGAAAAGAGTTTTCTAGATAAGAAAAATCTAGAAGAAAAAATTAATGCTATTCAAAATGAAATATCAAAAGATTTACATGATAATTTCGGAAATAGATTTGCTGCTATTATTACATCTAATTCTATCTTAGAAAGTATACTTAATAAGAATACTTTTAATGCGCTAGAATTTAATAAATTCTCTGAATTCTTAAAAAATAACATTTACCAATTAATGATAGATGTAAAAGATTTAATCTGGGCATCAAATTCTGAAAATAATTCAATTTTTAGAATTGCTCAGCGAATAGAAAATATTGCAATTGAGTTTTCTAAATTGAAAGATCTAAATATTGAATTTAATTATTTAATTCTTAATGATAAAAGCACACCAAATTATTGGAACAAACAGTTTATTTTAATTGTAAAAGAAGCACTTAATAATATAATTAAACATGCAGGTGCAACTAAAGTAGAGATGAAACTTGAGTATCTTAAAACATCTAATAAATTGTCATTATATATCAAAGATAATGGGATAGGTTTTAAGGTAAATGAAGTGAAAAGGTCATCTGGTTTAAGTAATATGAAATCTAGGGCAAAAACGTTAGATTTAGATTTAATAATTGAGAGTAATATAAACGAAGGAACGTTAATAAATATAAAAGGAGGGATTGTTTAGCAAGAACTATGAAGAACTAATAGTTAGATAAGTTATGTTATTATCTATTTTTGTGGTGTTAATAATAACTACCAAATAGCAATCCCCTGAAGAAGATAAAAGAGGCTCAATTACGAGCCTCTTTTGTTATATTATTAAAAGGTATAATATATAAGTATAACTAAAATTAATGGCACAAAAAAACCGAAGCAAATTACTTCGGTTTTAATATTGTAAAAAGAAACTTCTTATAAATTTGGTATAACTAATTCTTGACCTACTTGTATAAGATCTGCAGATTTTAAAATAGATGTATTTGCTTCAAAAATTGTTGTATATTTTGATGCATTTCCATAGTATTGTTTTGCAATCTTACCTAAAGTTTCTCCACTTTGTACAGTGTGGTTTGCAAAAACAGATTCATCTTCTACTGAAATATTAGCCATAATATCTGTAGGGCTTTCACCACCTACTTTTTTTATTTCATCCCAAATAAGATTCTTTTCATATAGGTTTTTAGCAGTTCCAGTAACGTGTAAAACTCCATTTTCTTCTTTTACATCTCCATTTTTAATTTCTAATTCCTGACCTAAATTTAATACGCTTTGATATTTTGCTTTCATTTTAATTATTTTTTAAGATTAATTTAAAGTATTTTAAAGATACAAAAAAACCGAAGCATTTTGCTTCGGTTTTACTCTTTTTCATAACAAATTTCCCATCAACTTAAAACTAGTATTAGAAATAATCATAGGTTGGTTTTTAAGTGTTAAGAAAATGTTAAATCAAAAAGTATACCAAAGAATATATTTAATAAATAAATTAAACAAAAAAACCTCACCATTTAAGGCAAGGTCTTATTTATCAAATATTTATATTCTTATTTCTAAATCTACAAATGTATCACTTCATCATACGCATCAGCAACGGCTTCCATCACAGCTTCACTCATAGTTGGATGTGGATGAATTGTTTTTAACACTTCATGACCAGTAGTTTCTAATTTACGACCTAAAACAGCTTCAGCAATCATATCGGTAACACCAGCACCAATCATATGGCAACCTAGCCATTCACCATATTTAGCATCAAAAATTACTTTTACAAATCCCTCTGGTGTTCCAGCAGCAGTTGCTTTTCCTGATGCAGAAAAAGGAAATTTACCTACTTTTAATTCGTAACCAGCTTCTTTAGCTTTTTCTTCAGTTAAACCAACAGAAGCAATTTCTGGAGTTGCATACGTACAACCAGGAATATTTCCATAATCAATCGCTTCGGTATGAACACCAGCTAATTTCTCTACACATGTAATTCCTTCTGCAGAAGCAACGTGGGCTAGGGCAGGACCAGGAGTTACATCACCTATAGCATAATAACCAGGAATATTTGTTTGATACCAATCGTTTACTAAAATTTTATCTCTATCAGTAATAATACCAACGTCTTCTAAACCAATATTTTCAATGTTTGTTTTAATTCCAACAGCAGATAATACAATATCAGCTTCTAAAATTTCTTCTCCTTTTTTAGTTTTTACTGTTGCTTTTACACCATCACCAGAAGTATCAACAGATTCTACTGAAGAATTTGTCATGATCTTAATTCCAGCTTTTTTAAACGAACGCTCCATTTGTTTAGAAACATCAATATCTTCTACAGGAACAATATTTGGCATAAATTCTACAATAGTAACATCAGTTCCCATTGAATTATAAAAATGAGCAAACTCAACACCAATAGCTCCAGAACCAACAACAATCATAGATTTTGGCTGACTTGGCAAACTCATAGCTTCTCTATAACCAATTACTTTTTTACCATCTTGTGGTAAATTTGGTAACACTCTAGAACGCGCACCTGTAGCAATAATTATATTAGTTGCGCTATATTCAGTTACCGTTCCATCTTCAGCAGTAACATCAACCTTTTTACCAGTTTTAATTTTACCGAAACCATCAATAATATCGATTTTATTTTTCTTCATTAAGAATTGAACACCTTTGCTCATTCCGTCTGCAACGCCACGACTTCGTTTAATAACAGCGTCAAAATCTTTATCAATTCCTTCTGCTTTTAAACCATACTGATCTACATGCTTTAAATAATCATAAACCTGTGCAGATTTTAATAATGCTTTGGTTGGTATACAACCCCAGTTAAGGCAAATTCCACCCAAGTTTTCTTTTTCTACTACAGCGGTTTTAAAACCTAATTGCGATGCTCTAATAGCAGTCACATATCCTCCAGGACCACTTCCGATAATTATTACGTCGTATTTCATATTTTATTTAAAGATTTAAAATTGAAAGATTTAAAATCGTTCAATAATTTTAGTTGTTTTTATTTTTATTTACAATTTTGGTTGTAATATCTAATTATTTGAACTACATCAGAATCAAATTTTTTCTTTATTACACTTTTATTTTTTATTAATTTTATAAATTCTGGACAGTCTGAAGTGTATTTAGAGATTACACTAAAAAATTTTCCTCTTTTTGGGTTTGAAAATAGATTTTCAATTAAGTCTTCATTTTTTCGCCCAATATAATATCCTTTTTTTTCTTTTCCTTTAAATAACTCTACACCAACACTTAGAACCCCATTTGAGTATAATGGTAAATACATACCTGGAGAATCTTTTAAATAATAGTATAAATTTAGTTTACCTATTAACCCTATTCTAGCTAATATGATAGAGTTATTTAAAATTTTATACTCATAATTTCCTCCATTGAAAAACCTTAGTTTTTTTACTCTCTTATGATCTAAAATTTCCTTTTTACTATTTTTATCTTTTCTATATTTTATTTTTCCATTTGGTTTAACTTCAATAGAACCTATTAATTTAGAACCATCTCTTAAATGAATAATTCCTCTTTCTTGAGAAAAATTATTAATTGATAATAAAAATAAAAATAATACTAATAAATTTTTCAATATTTTAATAGTTGTTTATTTATGGCTTTCGAGCGGGCTTTTACTACTCGCTTTTTTTAGCTTTGTTCTCGATATAAATTTATTCATTCTTCATAAATTCACTCGAACTGACAACTTAAAAAGAGCTCTTAAAAACCGTTCAATCCCAAACTCACCTATATATTTACTATAATTCTTTACGGCCAACTACTTACTGTAACTGGATACTAATTTTTACATCCTTTCTGGAACCTGAATTCCTAATAAATTGAATGCCGATTTTATTGTATTAGCAACCTTATTAGCTAACTGTACTCTAAATATTTTTTTATCTTGATTTTCCTCACCTAAAATTGATACATTTTGATAAAAAGAATTAAATTCTTTAACCAGATCATATGTGTAATTTGCAATCACTGCAGGCGAATAATTAGTCGCAGCTTGTTGTATTGCTTCAGGATAAATCTCTAATTGTTTTATTAATTCTTTTTCTTTAGCATGTAAAGATATCTCTACATCGCTAGATATGACATTATAGTCAAAATTTGCCTTTCTAATAATAGACTGAATTCTAGCATAGGTATACTGAATAAAAGGACCAGTATTTCCCTGGAAATCTACGGAAGACTTAGGATCGAACAAGATTCTTTTTTTAGGATCTACTTTTAAAATAAAATATTTTAATGCTCCTAAACCTATTGTATTGTATAATTCATTTTTTTCAGCCTCAGAATATCCGTCTAATTTTCCTAATTCTTCAGAAATAGTTTTAGCAGTTTCTGTCATTTCAACCATTAAATCATCAGCATCTACAACAGTTCCTTCTCTAGATTTCATTTTTCCAGAAGGTAAATCTACCATTCCGTAACTTAAATGATATAAACTTTCTGCCCAAGAATACCCTAATTTTTTAAGAATTAAAAACAATACTTTAAAATGATAATCTTGCTCATTTCCAACAGTATAGACCATTCCGCCAACGTCAGTAAAATCTTTTGCACGTTGAATTGCAGTTCCGATATCTTGTGTCATATAGACAGCTGTTCCATCAGAACGTAATACTAACTTTTCGTCTAAACCATCTTCGGTTAAATCACACCAAACCGAACCATCATCTTTTTTGTAAAAAACACCAGACTTTAATCCTTCTTCAATGATATCTTTTCCTAAAAGGTACGTATTGCTTTCGTAATATAGTTTATCAAAATCTACTCCAATATTTTTGTAAGTAACATCAAAACCTTTATAAACCCAACCATTCATTTCTTTCCAAAGAGCAACAACTTGCTCATCTCCAGCTTCCCATTTCAATAACATTTCTTTCGCTGCTAAAAAAAGCGGTGCTTCTTTTTTAGCTTCGTCTTCAGTTTTTCCTTCGGATATTAATTGAGCAATCTCTTTTTTATATTCTTGGTCGAACTTTACATAATAGTTTCCAACCAATTTATCACCTTTTAAACCTGTTGATTCAGGAGTTTCTCCGTTTCCGAACTTTTCCCAAGTTAACATCGATTTACAAATATGTATTCCTCGATCGTTTATAATCTGAGTTTTATACACTTTATGACCTGCAGCTTTTAATATTTCTGAAACAGAATATCCTAAAAGAACATTTCTAACATGGCCTAAATGAAGTGGTTTATTAGTGTTTGGCGATGAATATTCAACCATTCTAGGAGTTCTATCTTCGGTGTTTTTATTGAATCCGTAAGTAGCATCCGAATAAATTGAATTGAAGAAGTTAGTGTAAAAAGTATCTTCTATCACTAAATTTAAGAAACCTTTTACAACATTGTAATTGGTAATTACATCAATATTTTCAACAACATACTTTCCTAAATCTTCGCCAATCTGAACAGGATTCCCTTTTTTGTAGCGTAATAAAGGAAAAACAACAACGGTAATGTCACCTTCAAATTCTTTACGAGTAGCTTGAAATTCTACAGACGGAATTTCAGTTTCATACAACGCTAAAAAACCTTCTTTTACTGTAGCTTCTATTCGATTTTGAATATTCATTTTATCAATTAAAATTGAAGTGCAAAATTACATATTTTATTTGTTTTTTTTGAATGATTTTTCCTTAGAATTTATAGCTAAATTTGCTGTATGGAAAAACGTTTAGAAGAACTACCAAAATTAGCGGCAGATGTTAAAAAAGAGAATCAGAAATATTTTGCTAGATTAAAAAAACGAACTCCTAAAAACTTAGATTATGTCATGCAAGAATTGCATGAAGAAGAATTTAAAAAAACGGATTGTTTAGACTGCGGGAATTGTTGTAAAACGACTAGTCCAATCTTTACAAATGTAGATATAGAGCGTATTTCTAAACATTTAAAAATGAAAGTATCTGCTTTTGAAAAGCAATATTTAGAACGTGATGAAGATGATTTTATGGTTTTAAAATCTGCTCCTTGTACTTTTTTAGATGAATCTGATAATACCTGTTTTATTTATAATGTGAGACCTAAAGCGTGTGCAGAATATCCGCATACGAATAGAAAAAAGTTTAGTCAGATTACAAACTTAACTATAGAGAATACTGCAGTTTGTCCAGCTGCTTATAATATTGTTGAAGCTTTAAAAAAGCGAATGCCAATAGAAGGGAAGGTTAAGAAGAGAAGAAGTTAAGAATTGTCACTGCAAGAATTTTTAAAAAATCGTAGTATCCTTTTAAAAAGATTGCTTCACTTTGTTCGCCATGACCAACATTTTTTCTATTTTTAGAAAAAATACATCAACTTGGAAACAATCATACATTATTTTGAGAATATACCCTCGCCACATAGAGCAGCTATTGTTGTTGGAGGAATTACTTTTTTCTGGCTTTTAGAGGGTGCATTACCGCTATTTAATTTTAAATATAAAAAATGGAAACATGCCTTTCCGAATCTGTTTTTTACAGCAACAACCATTATCATAAATTTTGCATTGGCGTTTTTATTACTACAAACTGCAGATTGGGTACAAGTCAATAATTTTGGATTAATTAATTGGTTACCAGAAATGCCTTTGTGGTTGTATGTGGTTTTAGGTGTTGTTTTCTTAGATTTTTTCGGAGCGTACTTAGCGCATTTTACAGAGCACAAAGTAAAACCTTTATGGATGGTGCATTTGGTACATCACACAGATCATAAAGTTGATACTACTACGGCGAATAGACATCATCCAATAGAAAGTGTTATCCGTTTTACATTTACCTTATTAGGTATTTTTCTAGTAGGAACACCCATTGGAATTGTTATGTTGTATCAATCTTGTTCGTTAATTTCTACTCAGTTTACGCATGCTAATCTTAAAATGCCGAGGAAGATTGATAAGTTAATTAGTTTTGTATTGGTTTCGCCAGATATGCATAAAGTGCATCATCATAATATGTTGCCGTATACAGATTCTAATTACGGAAATATCTTTTCTATTTGGGATAGAATTTTTGGAACCTACTTAGAATTAGATAGAGAAAAAATTAATTATGGTGTTGATACTTTTCCAGATGAAGCAACAAACTCTTCTTTAAAAGAATTATTAAAACAACCCTTTCAAGGATATAGGAAACCGACTAATTTGGAGTAGCGAATGATTGCTTATAAAACTAAGTACAAAAGACCAGACAGTACTTTATACTACAATGACTTCCTGCTTTTTTAACAAAGAAATAGAAAAAGTTGAATTGTCTATGAAAACTTACGATTAGGTATGTCAACTACTTTTTTTTGTCATTCCTGCGTAGGCAGGAATCCAAACTAATCCTTTAAAATGTTATCATACCAATCTTTAGGTAAATCTAACCATTTTATGTTGTCTTTTTCAATCAGTTTTATTTTCCAGTCACGTTTCCATTTCTTCATATTACTTTCTCTTGTAATTGCTTCTTCAATGCTTTGAAATGTCTCAAAATACATTAGTTTACTTACGTTATACTTTTGAGTGAAACCTTTTTTGATTCCCATTTTGTGTTCGTAAACTCTTCTTTGTAAATCATTAGTTACACCAATATATAATGTTCCTCTAATCTTGCTTGCTAAAATATAAACATAATATTGATGGATTGTTTTCATGTATTTTTGAAGTCTGGATTCCTGCCTTTGCAGGAATGACAATTACTCATAAATCAAATACTTCTTTCTAACTTTCTTAAACGCTTTCAAATCTTTAGTCCAAGTTCTTCTAATTTGAGATTCTGTTAAACCTTGCTCAATTTGTTGTTGTAGTTTTTTAGTACCTGCATGAATTGTAAATGTTTTTCCGAAGAATTTTTCTTTTATTGGAGTTCGTTTATAGGCATCTTTCAAAAATGATAAGTCTAAACGACTTAAATGTTTATTAGTACGTAAATCTATACCGTTACAAAGTTTGTTTTTGTGTTTTGGGTATTTAGCACCTTCATTAGCTTTTGGTGTATAGCTAAATTTAGTTTCCTTAAAAAAAGGTGCACCATACATTTGAAATTGAGTACTTGTTCCTCTACCAGCGTTTATAGTTGTGCCTTCAAAAAAACCTAAACTAGGATAGAGGTTTATACTTTTATCATTTGGTAAATTCGGTGAAGGTTTTATCGGTAAACTATAAGTAGTTTTGTGTGTGTAATTTGCTAATCGAATAACAGTTAAATCACATTGAACACTATTTGCTAACCAATTTTCGCCGTTAATCATGTGTCCGTATTCGCCAATCGTCATTCCATAAACAACAGGAACAGGGTGTTTACCAACAAAACTTGAATGTTTAGGTTCTAAAACGGGTCCGTCAACATAATGTCCGTTAGGGTTTGGTCTGTCTAAAACTATCACAGGAATTCCTGCTTCTGCACAAGCTTCCATAACATAATGTAAAGTAGAAATGTAGGTGTAAAAACGTACGCCAACATCTTGAATATCAAAAACAACGATATCAATACCTTTTAATTGATCTTTAGTAGGTTTTTTGTTTTTTCCATGGAGTGATAAAATAGGCAATCCAGTTTTTGTGTCAATCCCATCATCTACATGAGCGCCGGCATCAGCTTTTCCTCTGAAACCATGTTCTGGAGAAAAAACTTTTTTCAAATTAATATTTAAAGCTAAAAGAGTATCTACTAAATGTTTTGCTTTTTTCTTGCTGTTTCTTACTTCTCTAAAAATAACCGAAGTCTGATTCGCCACCACAGCAACAATTTTTCCTTTTAAAATATTCAAATAAAGGTTTGTTCTTTCCGCACCAGTTTTAATTTTAGGTTTTTCTGTTTTTAAACTTTCACTTTTCACCTTTAATCTTTGACCTTTTGTCTTCTGCGCACAAGAAATCAGCTGAAAATTCATCAATAAAAACAATAATAAATATGTACTTTTGAATCTACTTAATTTCATAAAGATTGAATTACGAGTTATTTATAGCCAAACGCATCATTGCTGGCAAAGAGTATAAAAATAGCATTTCATCGCCAATAATAAAAATTGCAATCACTGCAATTGCTTTAGGTTTTATTATTATGATGATTGCGGTTACTGTTGGTGATGGTTTTCAGCATAAAATTCGTGATAAAATGGCTGGTTTTAAAGGTCATATTCAAATTATGAATTATGATAATAATAATTCTGATGTTTCTACAAGTCCGATTGATAAAAATCAAGATTTCTATCCAGCGTTTAAAGATATCAGCGGTATTAAAAATGTACAAATAGTTGCAAGTAGAGGAGGGATTATAAGAACAGAAACTGATTTTGAAGGTATTTTAATGAAAGGTGTTTCTACCGATTATGATTGGTCTTTTTTTAAGAGTTATTTAAAAGAAGGTAGAATTCCGAATTTAAATTTAGAGCGTTGTAGGGAAATATTAGTTTCTAAAACTATTATGAATCGTTTAAGTTTAAAATTGAATGATACTATCAATACATACTTTTTAAAAGACTCTAGAAAATCCTTACCAAGTAAAAGAAAGCAAGTTATTGTTGGTGTTTATGATACTGGTTTTGCTCAATTTGATGGTTCAGTTATTCTTGGAGATATTAGAGAAGTACAACGATTAAATAAATGGAACGAAAATCAAGTTGGAGGTTTTGAGGTATTGATTGATGATTTTGATGAGTTAAAACAAAAAGGAAACGAAGTCTACAGTTCAATTGGTTCAACATTAAATAGCATGACTATTGTTGGTAATAATCCTGCAATTTTTGATTGGATAAAACTAACCAATAATAATGTGTGGTTTATTATTGGAATTATGATTTTAGTGGCTAGTATTAATATGATTACCGCTTTGTTAGTGATGATTTTAGAAAGAGTGCAAATGATTGGTATTTTAAAGGCATTAGGTTCTAATGATACCAGTGTTAGAAAAATATTTTTATATAATGCTGCCTATTTAATTTTAAAAGGATTGTTTTGGGGAAATATAATAGCATTCGTTCTACTAATGACTCAAAAACAATTTGGAATAATTTCTTTAGATCCAGAAACCTATTATGTAACTAAGATTCCTGTGTATTTTAATATAGGGTATATTCTACTTTTAAATCTTGGAACATTGGTTTTATGTTTTGTAATGCTTGTAATACCTTCTTATATAATTACAAAAATACTCCCAGTCAAATCAATCAAATTTGCATAATTAATAATTTATTAAGTTTTTGAGAGGTTAATTTTATTTGATTAATTGATTTTACATCAAAATTTCCATAACTTCATAATTTATCTATTTTATTTCGTTACTTTGTTTCATCAAAATATGACGATGAATTACGCAAAAAATATATTGGAAACTATTGGTAATACACCAATGGTTCGCTTAAATTCTGTAACAAAAGAAGTGGATGCTTTAGTGTTAGCAAAAGTAGAAACATTTAACCCAGGAAATTCTGTAAAAGATAGAATGGCGTTAAAAATGATTGAAGATGCAGAAGCTGATGGACGTTTAAAACCAGGAGGAACAATTATTGAAGGTACTTCTGGAAATACAGGGATGGGTTTAGCATTAGCAGCTATTGTAAAAGGTTACAAATGTATTTTTGTTATTTCTGATAAGCAATCCAAAGAAAAAATGGATATTTTACGTGCTGTTGGAGCTGAGGTTGTGGTTTGTCCAACAAATGTAGAACCAGATGATCCAAGGTCATATTATTCAGTATCTAAACGATTAGGGAAAGAAACACCAAATTCTTGGTATGTAAATCAATATGATAATCCGTCAAATGCTGTAGCGCATTATGAACAAACTGCACCAGAAATTTGGGAACAAACAGATGGTAAAATCACCCACTTTGTTGTTGGTGTAGGTACTGGTGGAACTGTTTCTGGAACAGCTAAATACTTAAAAGAGAAAAATCCGAATATTAAAATTTGGGGCGTAGATACGTATGGTTCAGTTTTTAAAAAATATCATGAAACTGGTATTTTTGATGAGAACGAAATTTATCCTTACATCACAGAAGGAATTGGAGAAGATATTTTACCTAAAAACGTAGATTTTTCTTTAATAGATGGGTTTACAAAAGTAACAGATAAAGATGCGGCAGTTTATACACGTAAAATTGCCAAAGAAGAAGGGATTTTTGTAGGTAATTCTGCAGGTTCGGCTATTAAAGGCTTGTTACAATTAAAAGAGCATTTTACAAAAGATGATGTCGTTGTGGTGTTATTTCATGACCATGGAAGTAGGTATGTGGGTAAAATGTTTAATGATGATTGGATGCGAGATAGAGGTTTCCTTGAAGAAGAAGTAACAACCGCTGCAGATTTAATAAAAAGTCATGTTGACAAATCTATGGTAACTTTACAAACAGAAGAATTAGTTTCTCATGCCATTGAAAGAATGCGTGATTTTAAAATATCTCAAATTCCAGTTAGAGACGCTAATGGATTTGTTGGATCTGTAGATGAATCTGATTTATTGCATAGTTTTATTGCTGATAAAGATATTGCGGATAAACCCATAAAAGAAGTCATGGGAGCAGCGTTTCCTATTGTGAAAAAATCAGCAGGAATTGAAGAGGTTTCTAAATTAATCACCAAGGAAAACCCAGCTGTTTTAGTTGATTTAGAAAATGGTAAGCATCATATAATTACAAAATATGATATTATAAGTGCTATGTAAAGGGCTAGAATAAATTTAAGTACTTTTACCGTAACTAATTAAATATACTACAATGATTAAAAAATACATTTTCCCACTTGTACTTTTTGTTTGTTCAATTTCTTATGGACAAGAGTATAAAAAAATGATATCCAAAGGAACTTTTACCTTTAAAGAAATTCAAAAAGAAGCAAATAATTATTTCTCAATTAAAGGAGAAGGAAGAGGTACAGGTTATAAACAGTACAAGAGATGGGAATATAATGCTAAACGGAAAGTTGATGAAAATGGATTTGTTAAAAGGAATTCTTTTTATATCAATGAACTTAAAAGGTATAATGCAGAATTAAACTTAGAATCAAAATCTTCTAGATTGGCTGTAAATAGTTGGGAACAATTAGGGCCAACTAATGTTACTGTTACAACAGGTTATAACCCAGGTATAGGAAGAATTACCCACATAGCAATTGATCCTAATGATGCTAATCATATGATAATTGGAGCACATTCTGGCGGTGTATGGAGAACTATTGATAAAGGAGGAACTTGGACTCCTTTATCTGATAACTTTACCAGCATGGATGTATATTCTTTAGCTATTCATCCAACAATTTCAAGTACGTATTATTGGGGAGGTATTAATGGAGAAATTTATAAATCTACAAATAGCGGTACTATATGGTCTAAAACTCAAAATATTGAAGGAGGAGATGTTACTAAAATTATAATTAATCCTAATGATCCAAAAATACTATTTGCTACTGGACAAGGTTTTGGTATTTATAAATCTATTGATTCTGGAGATAATTGGACTAAAGTAACCACGGATACTGATGGATTAGATGTTGAGTTTAAACCAGGTGATTATAATACAATTTATGCTACGGGTAAAAACTTTAATAAATCTACAGATGGAGGAGCTACTTGGTCTGTAATTTCAGGTTTTGATAATGAGGGTTTAAAACAAGTTGGTGTTTCACCACATAATGCATCTATAGTTTATGTAATTGAAGAAAAAAATGGCGTATTTAACGGTTTTTATGCTTCCTCAGATTCAGGAGCAATTTTTACCAAAAAAGATCATACAGGTAAAAACTACTTCGGTTCATCAATAGAAGGAACAGATACAAGAGGTCAAGCTCCAAGAGATATGGCAATAGCTGTTTCTACAACAAATAGTAATGAGGTTCATATAGCTGGAATCAATCCATATAGATCATTAGATGGGGGAACAACATTTACAATGACTGCTCATTGGGCATATGACAGTACAGTTACGGATTTAGGGTATTGCCATGCAGATATAGACGATGTGCTTTATTATGGAAATGAATTGTTTGTAGTAAGTGATGGAGGTGTTTATGTTGCAAATGATCCTGCAGGAGCAATTAATAATACTTATTATAAAGATTTAACTACAGGGATGGGAATTCATCAGTTTTATAAAATTGGTGTTTTTCAAGATGCAACCTCTAAGGTTACAGGAGGTTCACAAGATAATGGAACAACTTCTTATATAAACTCTACTTGGAAAAATTGGTTTGGTGCAGATGGAGGTCCTTCTTTTTTTCATAATACCAATAGTAACATAATTTATGGTACAACGCAAGAAGGAGGGGTGGTTAAGACTACAGATGGAGCAGATAATTTAGATGGTACTTTTACCTCTCCTACAGGTAAAGGTAATTTTATAACTCCTTTTATACCAGATCCAACAGAAAACGAAACTATTTATATAGGATATGAACAAGTATTTAAATCTATTGATGGATCGGATTCTTGGAGTTCAATTTCTCAAGATTTTGGCACTAAATTAGATCTATTAGCGATTGCTCCAACCGATAATAAAACTATTTATGCAGTTATTGGAGAAAAATTATTTAAAACGACTACAGGAGGTAGTAGTGGAGATTGGACTGAGGTTACTACTATTCCATCAGGTTTTATTATTGATGTAAAAGTACACCCAAAGGATGCAAATAAAATAGCAATCGCAACAACGCATCAGGATATGATATTTATAAGTACAGATGGCGGTGTTACTTGGAATGCTAAAAAAACTGGTTTACCAAGTTTTTCAGCTAATGTATTAGCATGGCAAGATAATGCCAAAGATGGTTTGTATGTTGGTATGAGTTATGGAATTTATTATATTGATAATACATTGTCTAGCTGGCAAAATTATTCAAACCTTATACCAAATGTTAGTATCAATGACCTTACAATTAATACTGCAGAATCTAAATTATATGCAGGTACTTGGGGAAGAGGTGTATGGAGAATACCTTTATTCGGTGTAACACTATCTACTGAGGATTCTAATTTACTTGATAAGAAAATTAGTGCATACCCTAATCCAGTTAGTAAAAGTTTAAATATTGTAACTGATTTAAATACTAAAGCAGAAATTAGGCTATTTTCTTTAGATGGAAAACTAGTGTATTTCTCTAAAGAAAAATCATTAAGAAATCATAAGATTGATACTTCTGAATTTTCTTCAGGAATATATTTTTTAAGAATTAACTCTGAAAATCAAATAATTACAAGGAAAATAATAAAAGAATAATTCAAACGATTATAGATAGAAAGAAAAAAACCATCTCTGCGAGATGGTTTTTTATCAACTAATTCAAATAATTTACACAATGAAGAGGTTTACTACGTCTCCTCGATAATACTTTCACAAGTATTGTGCCATAAATGATTTAGTTATAGGTTTTTACAAAAACTTAACAATTAGTTAGCATGTTTATGTGCTTTGTAAGAAGAACGGACTAATGCACCACTTTCTACGTACATAAAGCCCATTTCTAAACCAAGAGTTTCGTATTTTTTAAATTGTTCTGGAGTAATAAATTCTTTAACAGGTAAATGCTTTTTAGAAGGTTGTAAATATTGACCAATAGTAATAACATCTAATCCAACATTTCTTACATCTTTCATGGTTTGGATTACTTCTTCTTCAGTTTCGCCTAAACCAAGCATAATACCAGATTTTGTACGCATCCCTTTTTCTTTTAAGTATTTTAAAACACCTAAACTTCTTTCGTATTTTGCTTGAATTCTAACTTCTCTAGTTAGTCTTCTTACAGTTTCCATATTGTGAGAAACTACTTCTGGGTGTACCTCAATAATTCTATCAATTAACTTTTCATTTCCTTGAAAATCAGGAATTAAAGTTTCTAGCGTTGTGTTTGGATTTGCTCTTCTAATTGCATCAACAGTTTCTGCCCAAATAATTGAGCCGCCATCTTTTAAATCATCTCTATCTACAGAAGTGATTACGGCATGTTTAATCCCCATAATTTTTATAGATCGAGCAACTTTTTCTGGTTCATCCCATTCTACAGTTTCTGGTCTTCCGGTTTTTACACCGCAAAATCCACAAGAACGAGTACAAGTATTACCAAGAATCATAAATGTTGCAGTTCCTTCACCCCAACATTCACCCATATTAGGGCAACTTCCACTGGTACAAATAGTGTTTAATTTGTATTTATCTACTAAACCTCTAAGTTCTGTGTATTTTTTACCAACAGGTAATTTTACACGTAACCATTTTGGTTTTTTTTGTCTCTCTGGAGTAATAACAGCGTTCTCTGACATGCTTAATTAATGAACTGCAAAGTTACAAAGAATTGTTTTATAAATTGAGTAAAAACCAAATGCTAAAACCAATAAGAAATACAATTCCAAGAATACTTAAAGTTTTTAAATAGATGGAAGGTTGATGTTCTTTTGGTGTATGTTTTCCAGTAATCAATAGATAGTTTAAAATAGCATAAAAAGGAGCCGTTAAAAAAGATAAAATAGTTGCTAGTTTTACTAAAAATCCCATATCAGCTAAGAAGAAGTTTAGGATAATAAATGTTCCAAACCCTAAAAAAAGAATCCAAAACCAATAATTGAATATTGTTTTCTTTTTAAATAATAAATTGGTTGTTTTTGTCATAGCTCTAGGAGAAGCATCTAACGTTGTTATTGTTGTGCTAAACATAGTTGTAAATGCTGCTACAGCAATAAAAATGTAAAAGAATTCACCAAGATTTTTAGTATATAATTGTATTAATTGTGATGCAAATACACCACCTTTATTAGAAAAGGTTTCACCAGAATGATACATCACTAAAGCTCCCAACATAACAAAGCAAACTCCTAAAAATAATGTACCGATATACCCAACATTAAAGTCGAAAATGGCTTGTTTGGGTTTTATTTTTTGAAACGTATTTTTTTCCTTTTCAATAGACCAAAGCGAATGCCAAATAGAAATATCTAAAGGTGCTGGCATCCAACCTAAAAAAGCAATTAAAAAAGTGATTTCTATAGTTCCACTTGGGAATATCTGTGTTATTTCAAAACTTTCTTTTGTACTAAATAATGCTACATTAACAGCTATAATTGTGCTAACAGTCAGGATAAGGATAATGTATTTCATTAAATTATCCAACAATTTATATTTACCAACTACTAGAATTAGAATGCTAATAATTGTAATAACAACAGACCATAACACTAGATTATCTGTGATGCCAAAAAGTTGAGAAGCTAACCCTGCAGTAACAATAGTAACGGCAGCTTGTATAGTAAACATAGTTCCGAAACTCAATACAAAATAAATAGCTAAAACATTTTTACCGAGTTTTTTATAACCGTCTAATAAAGTTTCTCCTGTTGCCGCAGCATAACGTGGCCCAAACTGAAAAAAAGGATATTTAAATAGATGTACTAATAACAATGCCCATAATAAACCAAATCCAAATTCTGCACCAGCTCGTGTAGATTGTACCAAATGAGATACACCAATTGCTGCGCCTGCAAAAAGTAATCCTGGACCTAAAGAATTTAAGAATGATTTTTTCATAAGTACTAATTCTTAATGATCTCTGCCAACAATTTTCTAGCACGTAAAAGTTTTACTTTTACGTTATTCATGGGTTCTTTAATATGTTCCGAGATTTCTTTATAACTCAATTCTTGAAAGTATCTTAGATTGATAACTTCCTGATATTTAGGCTTTAATTTTTTAATGTCCTTTAGTAGTTTAGCTAAGTTTTGTTCTGTAATAAGTTTATCTTCAGGAGATAAAGCATCATCCATAACAGTATAAACTTCATCTTCTTGCTCTTTGGTAGTTTCAATGGAATTAGAAGATTTCTTTTTACGCAAATAATCAATATGAACATTTTTAGAAATACTAATCAGCCAAGTTTTGAATTGATATTTTTCATCAAAAGTTTCAATTCTATCAAATGCCTTAGAAAAAGTTTGAATGGTAATATCTTCAGCATCATTATCATTATGTACTTTTTTTAATAAAAATGCATAAACACTACTCCAAAAAGTATCTAATAAAATATTAAAGGCAGATTGACTCCCTTTTTTTGCTTTTTTAATTTGTGTAAGTAATTCTTCTTTTTTTATTTCCAATGAACAGGTTTTGAAATAGAGTTGGCTATAAATATAGTAAATTGAAATAATAGTAAGAAAATTTCTAAAAAAGGCAAGAAAAATAGCACTTGTGTTTCCTGTAATTTTTTTGCTGAAAGACCAACAGAAATATAACAAATCAAATAATAAAGGATTATTAACGGTAAACTTATTTTCCAGTTATAAATTAAAAAAATAATTGATAACATGTAAAAAAATACTTTTGACGTATAAAATAAGCCTAAAAAAAATTTATGCTTAAATTTATAATAGTCAGATGTAGAAATATGCCTTCTCTTTTGACGAAACCATTCCTGTAAGCTGGTAGGAGCATCAGAAACAGTAAAACTATCTAATGAAGTGCAAATAGTTGTATTGGTATTAGAAGCAGCATCTTGGATAAATAAATCATCATCTCCAGACCTAATATGTAAATGACTAATAAATCCTTTTGTTTTAAAAAAATCAGATTTAGTATAAGCTAAGTTTCTACCAACACCCATATAAGGCGAACCTAATTTTGCGTACGAAAAATATTGAATTGCAGTAAGTAATGTTTCATATCTCACTAATAAATTTACCAAAGAACGTTTAGTTTTTGCGTATTTTCCATAACCTAAAATAATTGTTTTTTCCTCGTTAAAACGAGTGCTCATTTCTGAAATCCAATTATCAGAAGAAATTAAACAATCCGCATCAGTAAATAATAGGTGCTCATTTTTTGCAGCTTTAATTCCAAGTGTTAATGCATATTTTTTATTACCCCAGAAAGCTTCAATGTTTTTTACATCAACAATTTTTATGTTATTATTTTTTTTCTCAAAATTCTCCATTACTTCAAGAGTATCATCTGAAGAAGCATCGTTGATTAAAACAATTTCAAAATCGTTATATTTTTGATTGATGACTGAAGGAAGGTATTTCTGTAAATTTTGTGCTTCATTTTTTGCACAAATAATTACCGAAATAGGAAGGTTTTTAATGTTGTTTGACTTCTTTTTTTTAGCTGATAAAAATGATAAAAAAGAAAGGTAGTAAATAATTTGTATGGCTGTAACTGCTACAAAAAAGTAGAAAAATACAGTAATTATCATTTAATAAAAAGATTAATTGTGTTGTGGTTCTGCACAATTCTCAAACTGATCTGGAGTTTTTCCACAAAACCCACAAGCCTCACCGTCTTGATTTAACATAGGGTTTTGACTGGCACAAGTACCAGCAAATTTGCCATCTTTTTTAGCCCAAATTTTAATTGCAATCCCAGCTACAGCAAGCGATAATAATCCAACAGTAAGTATAACTAATTTCATGAAAATGGATTTTGTTTTGCAAAGATAATGAAACTCTACTTTTAGGGAGCAATTAATTTATCGTATATTTAGGGTTGTGACTTTTATTTTTTTAAGTGTCATATTTACATTCAACTATTTTAAATTTTTATAATTATGAAAAAATACTTTGCCGAGTTATTCGGAACATTTTGGTTAGTTTTTGGAGGTTGTGGTAGCGCAATATTTGCTGCTGCTTTTCCAGATTTAGGAATTGGTTTTGCAGGTGTTGCACTTGCTTTTGGTTTAACAGTATTAACTATGGCATATGCTGTTGGACATATTTCTGGCGGACATTTTAATCCCGCAGTTTCTTTTGGTCTTTGGGCTGGAGGAAAATTTTCTGCAAAAGAATTAATACCTTATATAATTTCTCAATTAGTAGGAGCTATTCTTGCTGCTTGTGCTTTATACCTTATCGTTTCTAACAAATCTGGATTTGATGGTGTCGGTGGTTTTGCAGCTAATGGATATGGACATTTATCTCCAGGTGGCTTTAATATTACTGCTGCTTTTGTTGCTGAATTCTTATTAACTTTATTTTTCTTATTAATTATTTTAGGAAGTACAAACGAAAGAGCACCAAAAGGTTTTGCGCCAATCGCTATTGGTTTAGGGTTAACATTAATTCACTTAATTAGTATTCCTATTACAAATACATCAGTAAACCCTGCACGTTCTATGAGTCAGGCAATTTTTGCTGGCGGTGAGTTTTTAACACAGTCTTGGTTATTCTGGGTTGCTCCAATTGCTGGTGCGATAGTAGCAGGATTTATTCATAAAGCATTATTTGATAAAGAATAAACTTATCAATTTTTATATTCTACAAACCAGATAAACATATGTTTATCTGGTTTTTTTATATAGAATTAAACTTTTTTAATTTGATGAGGTCTAATGATTATAGTAATACTAAATTAAAGCTAAAAATCATGATAAAAAATCAGTTTATTAAAATTTCATCCCTCATTGTTTTATGTTTAATAGGTGTAATGGCATGTAGTTCTGCATCTGAAGATACTGTAGAAACAACTTCCGGTACGCTACACGCAGCTTTTGCTGAATTTAATAAAGAAGCGACTACTATTTATTTAGATGGAAGTAATGTTGTTATTGAAACAACAGGTTTGCCAAATCATGAAACTGTTTATTGGGGTTCTGGAAATTCACTTTACAGAGATGAGCCAACTGTAAATTTAACTCCAAGTATAATTTCTAGTAATAATAATGCAACTACAATTAGAGTAGATGCTACTCCTAATTTAACAGGTTCTACTGTTGCAACAAATTTTAACACAATTGGAATCGCAGTTAGTGGAGCATCAATTTTTAATGATCAAGAAGGAGGGGGACCTTTAGATCAAGCAGCAGCAAGTCTTGATTGGACAGGAGCTCATATTGGTCCAGGAGTTTATCATTATCATTTAGAGCCAAAAGCTTTTTCTAATGATGATGATAAATTAGTAGGTATTTTGTTAGATGGAGTTTTTCTATATGGAAGAAAATGTAATTCTACAGGAACGTACCCAACTGATTTAGATGTCTCTGGAGGTCATAAATCTACAACCCAACATAGTGATAGTAATTCAGAATATCATTATCATATAATTAATGAGTTATATTCAACAACAGGTTCTTACTTAGCTTTTGCTGGCCCATATCAAGGATATTAAAAATTGAAAATAAATCAAACATTTTTATTGTTCTTTAATTTCATCTTACTTATTAGTTGTAGTAATAAATCAACTTCTAAAAATTTAGATGAAAATATAGATGTTAATACGATAAAAATTATTGACTTTAAAGTTGATAAAAAAGAATTAAGACTTGATCAAAATAAAGGTGTTTGGTTTTATCAAAATGTACCTTTTAATGGTTTTGCAATTAGTTATTTTGATAATAATCAATTAAAAGAAAAAACAGGTTTTTATAATGGCAAAAGGCAAGGAATTGTTAAAAAATGGTTTTCAAGTGGAAATATAAAGTTAGAATATTTTTATAATCAGAATAGGATTGAAGGATTGTATAAAAGTTGGTGGGATAATGGACAAAAATCATCAGAATTAATTTATACAAATGGTGTTCAAAATGGTATTGAAAAGAAATGGTATCCTTCTGGTAAAATTGCGAAAATTAGAAATGTTTTAAATGGGAAAGAAAATGGATTACAAAAAGCTTGGTTGGAAAATGGTAAGTTGTATGTTAATTATGAAGCTAAAAACGGAAGAGTTTATGGCTTAAGAAGAGCAAATAAATGCTATCAATTAAAAAATGAAAAGTTAGTTGAATATGTTAAAAAATAGCTTAATAATTTTATTCTCAATTGTTTTTGTTAGTTGTAAAAATAATAAAAGTGAAGTGAAAAAAATAGATGCTTTACCTTATTACAATGAAGCTTCTTTTACACCTAATTGGATTCCAAATAACAGTAATAAATTAATTGAATTCCATAAGATTCCTAACTTTGAATTAAGAAATCAAAACGGAGAAAAAATTTCTCAGAAAACATTAGAAAATAAAATTTATGTTGCTGATTTCTTTTTTACAACATGTCCAGGTATATGTCCGACGATGACAAAAAATATGAATTTAATTCAAGAAGAATTTAAAAATGATGACTCTATTATATTACTCTCGCATTCGGTAACTCCAAGTATAGATAGTATTTCTAAATTAAAAGACTATGCTCTAGAAAATAATATTGGGAAGAATTGGCATCTTCTAACTGGTGATATAAAACAAATTTATGATTTAGGAAGAAAATCGTATTTTGTAGAAGAAAACTTAGGAGAACCAAAAGGAATAGATGATTTTCTTCATACAGAAAACTTTATTCTAGTTGATGAAAACAAGCATATTCGAGGTATTTATAATGGATTAAACAGAGCTTCTGTTGCTCAATTAATTGAAGATATTAAGCTTTTAAAAAAAGAAAGTTAATAGGATTTAGTTAATAATATTAACCTCAATTTCTAAGTCAATCTCAAAATTTTGTTTGATTTTTTTTTGAATTTTTTCTGCAAGTTCAAAAATTTCTTTTCCGTTAGCATTTCCATAATTAACAAGTACCAACGCTTGTTTTTCATGGACGCCAAATTCACCAAATCGTTTACCTTTAAAGCCAGATTGTTCAATTAACCAACCAGCAGGTACTTTAATTTCAGTTTCTGAAATTGTATAACTAGGAATTTTAGGGAATTTCTCTTTTAGTTTATCAAAATGTTTTTTAGAAATTACTGGGTTTTTAAAAAAACTACCGCTATTACCAATTTCTTTTGGATCAGGTAATTTTGATTTTCTAATTGAAATTATAGCATCAGAAATATCTTTTAATGTTGGAGTTTTTATATTTTTTGAAGTTAATTCAGTTTCAATAGCACCATACGAAGTATTTAATTGATGTTCTTTCTTGGTGAGTAAAAAACTTACAGAAGTTAAAATATATTTGCCTTTAACTTCATTTTTAAAAATAGAGTTTCTGTAACCAAAATTGCATTCAGCATTCGAAAATTCAATTAACTTTCCAGTTTCAATATCAATAGCTTCTACTCTTGTAATTGTATCTTTTACTTCAACTCCATAAGCACCAATATTTTGTATCGGACATGTACCTACATTACCAGGAATTAAAGATAAATTTTCTAAACCACCATAATTTTGAGAAACACACCATAAAACAAATTCATGCCAGTTTTCACCAGCATTTACAGTTAGGTAAACATCATCATGATTTTCTCTATCTATAGAAATCCCTTTAATATCAAGATGTACAACTAGTTTTTTAATATCATTTGTAAGTAACATATTACTTCCACCAGAAATCAAAAAGATATCTTTTTCAGTTTTTAAAAGTTGCTGTAATTCATAGACAGAATTTATTGAAATAAAACGTTTAGCGTTTACATCAATATTAAATGTATTATACTTTTTTAAGGATATGTTTTCTTGAATTTTCAACTAACTATTATATTGTTTTAACGCTACAGAAATAATTTCTACAGAACGAATTAAATCACTTTTATTTAAAACATAAGCAATTCTAACTTGATTTTTTCCTTCTCCTTTAGTTGAATAAAATCCACTAGCAGGAGCAACCATTACCGTTTCATTATTATGATGAAAACTTTCTAAAATCCATTGTGCAAAATCATCGGTATCTTCAACTGGTAATTGAGCTACACAATAGAAAGCTCCTTTTGGATTAGCAACTTTTACACCATCAATTTTTTCTAATTCAGAAATTAATGTATTTCTACGTTCTTCATATTCTTCAATAACATCATCAAAATAACTTTGTGGTGTTTCTAAAGCCGCTTCAGAAGCGATTAAAGCGTATGTAGGCGGACTTAATCGTGCTTGTGCAAACTTAATGGCAGTTTGTATAAATTCATCATTTTTAGAAACAATACATCCAATTCTTGCGCCACACATACTATATCGTTTAGAAACAGAATCTATAATAATTGCATTTTTTTCTAATCCATTTAAAGACATAATCGAATTATGTTCTAAACCATCATAGGTAAATTCACGATACACTTCATCAGCAATTAAAAACAAATCATGTTTTAAGACAATCTGTTTTAGTTTTTCTATTTCTTCTTCAGAATATAAATACCCTGTTGGATTCCCTGGATTACAAATTAAAATGGCCTTAGTTTTCTCTGTGATTAGTTTTTCAAAATCTTCAATCTTAGGAAGCGAAAAATTATCTTCTATGCTAGAAATTACAGGAACAACTTTTACTCCAGAAGCTGTAGAAAATCCATTATAATTCGCGTAAAATGGTTCTGGTATAATAATTTCGTCACCTGGATCTGTAATACTTCCGATTGTAAAAAGCAAGGCTTCAGAACCTCCAGTTGTTGCAATAATATTATTTGCAGAAACGTGTATATTATTTTTACTGTAATAGTTTGCTAATTTAGTTCTGTAGACTTCAGAACCTTCAGAACGGGCGTAAGCAAGTGTAGAAATAGTATTATTCTTTACAGCATCTAAGGCTACTTGTGGTGTTTTAATATCGGGCTGTCCAATATTTAAATGATACACCTTAGTTCCTCTTTTTTTAGCAGCTTCAGCAAATGGCACCAATTTTCTAATTGGTGATTGTGGCATTGCAGTTCCTTTTTTAGATATTGAAGGCATAATTATCTTACATTGTTAGTACTGCAAATTTGCAAAATATATTTCACATTATTCTTTTTAACTAAAGATTACTAAAGGTTAAAGATTTCATAAAAAATATGGCTAGTCGGTGTTAATTTGTATATTGATTTAACATCCAAAACTTTACAATTGATAAAAAAAGTTTCAACCCTACTTTTTATACTTATTTGTTTTCAAACATTTAGCCAATCTGGTTTTCAATTTTATGGGAAGAATTCAGAAAAAGAATCCATAAACTTTAAATTGATTAATAATCTAATTGTACTCCCTCTTGAAGTAAACAAAAAAGAACTCAATTTTATATTAGACACAGGTGTAAATAAAACTATTTTATTCAATCTATCGGAAAATGATAGTTTGGGTTTAAAAAATGTTGAATATATTAAACTGCAAGGTCTAGGAAAAGGTGATCCAGTGGAAGCAATTATATCTAAGAATAATAGATTTCAAATAAAAAATATGATTAGTTATAATGAAGATGTTTATTTTATTCTTAGAGATAAATTTGATCTTTCAAGTAAGATGGGAACTACAATTCATGGGATTATTGGGTATAATTTATTATCAAAAGTAATAGCTAAAATAAATTATAAAACTAAAAAAATTACTTTTTATAATCCATCAAATTTTAAATATTCCAAATGCAGAAAATGTGAAACTTTTCCGATTGAGTTTAATAGACAGAAACCGTATATAGATGTTAGAGCTCAATTAGATACAATAGGTGATAAAGTTACTAATGTGAAAATGTTGATTGATTCTGGTGGCAGTGATTCGTTATGGTTATTTGAGAATACAAAAGAGGAAATACAAACACCAAATAAATATTTTAAAGACGTTCTTGGTGAAGGTTTAAGCGGAACTATTTATGGTAATAGAAGTAGAATCCCCGCATTAATTTTAGGAAACTATAAAATTAATGAACCAACAGTTTCATTTTTAGATTCAGCATCTACTTTTCATGCAAGAGTTTTTCGAGAGCGAAACGGAAGTATAGGTGGTAATACATTAAAACGTTTTAAAATTTGGATTGATTATCCTAATAGAAAAATTACTTTTAAGAAGAATGGTTCTTTAAAAGGAGGTTTTAATTATAATATGAGTGGTTTAGATATTATTTATAGTGGAAAAGAATTGGTGAAAGAGAGTGGTAAACCAACAATTTTAGAGTCTTTTGGTAGAAAAGAAAATACCTCAAATGCAAACCAAACATTTTCTTATGTACTTAATTATGTGTTTAAATTTAAACCTTCTTACAAGGTAAATAAAGTGCTTCCAGATTCTCCAGCTGATATTGCAGGGTTGAAAAAAGATGATTTCTTAATTTCTATAAACGGAAAAAAAACCTACGATTTAACCTTGGGAGATATTATTGCTAGATTTCAAACTAAGAATAATAAAAGAGTTAGGCTTAAAATTCGAAGAAAAGGAGAAGTAAAGAAATTTGAATTTCGCCTTAAAAAAAGAATCTAGCTATCGTCAGAAAGCATACTTTTTTTCTTTTCAAGTGATACTCCTTTAGAAATAAAACCTTTTATTTTAACAACTTTTCTTTCATGTTTAGCGTTAGAATAAATTGTAATTGCTTTAGAAAAACCACCAAGCCTATTTGTGTCATAAGCAACTTTTATTTCTCCTTTTTGACCTGGTAAAATTGGTTGGTCTGGTTTTTTAGGCACTGTACAACCGCAACTAGATTGTATGTTTTTAATAATTAAAGGTTCACTACCAATATTAGTAAATGTAAAAGTTCTTACACCATCAGAGTTTTTAATAATCTTTCCATAATCAATGGTTTCTTTCTCAAACTTAAATTCAGCTTTTTGTCCAAAAGCAGTTATTGAAAAAATAGATAATACGATAATTGTGAAAAGTTTTCTCATGATTTCTAATGTTTACAAGGTAAATTTACGAATAATTTTTACTTCAAAAAATTCAACTGCATAATTTTCTGTTAAAAAGAGATAGTTGTATTTTTGCAAACTATATTTCAAAAACTATTCCAAAGTATGGCGATTCCATCAAAATTTAATGCAAAAGAGGTAGAAGGTAAGTGGTATGACTACTGGATGAAACATAATTATTTTCATTCAACACCAGATGAAAGAGAGCCATATACAATTGTAATTCCTCCGCCAAACGTAACGGGAGTTTTACATATGGGACATATGTTGAATAATACTATTCAAGATGTGTTGATTAGAAAAGCACGTTTATTGGGTAAAAATGCATGTTGGGTTCCTGGTACAGATCACGCTTCTATTGCTACAGAGGCAAAAGTTGTTGCTAAATTAAAGGAGCAAGGCATTGAAAAAAGCGATTTAACACGTGAGGAATTTTTACAACACGCTTTTGATTGGAAAGATGAATACGGTGGAATTATCTTAGAACAATTAAAAAAGCTGGGTGCTTCTTGCGATTGGGAACGTACGGCCTTTACAATGGATCCAGAAATGTCTGAATCTGTAATTAAAGTTTTTGTCGATTTATATAACAAAGGTTTAATTTACCGTGGTTACAGAATGGTAAATTGGGACCCTGAGGCTAAAACAACACTTTCTGACGAAGAAGTAATTCATGAAGAGCGCCAAGGAAATTTATATTATTTAAAATATAAAATTGAAGGTTCTAACGATACGTTAACTATTGCTACCACGCGTCCAGAAACTATTTTTGGTGATACAGCAATTTGTATTAATCCAAATGATGAGCGTTTTACACATTTAAAAGGCAAAAAAGCGATTGTGCCTTTATGCGATAGAGTAATTCCTATTATTGAAGATGAATATGTAGATGTTGAGTTTGGAACAGGGTGTTTAAAAGTAACACCAGCACACGATGAAAATGATAAGAATTTAGGAGATAAGCACAAATTAGAAGTTATAGATATTTTTAATGAAGATGCTTCTTTAAATTCTTTCGGATTGCATTATCAAGATAAAGACCGATTTGTTGTTCGAAAAGAAATAGCTAAAGAATTAGAAGAAAAAGGGTTTTTGGTAAAAACCGAAGTCCACACAAATAAAGTAGGAACATCCGAAAGAACCAAAGCAGTTATCGAACCAAGATTATCTGATCAGTGGTTTTTAAAAATGGAAGAATTAGTAAAACCTGCTATTAAAGCGGTTTTAGGCGATGATACCGAAATTAATTTATATCCAAAGAAATTCGAAAATACGTATCGCCACTGGATGGAAAATATTCGCGATTGGAATATTTCTCGTCAATTATGGTGGGGACAACAAATTCCTGCATATTTCTATGGCGATGGAAAAGAAGATTTTGTAGTTGCAGAAAACATCGAAGAAGCATTAGTATTAGCAAAACAAAAAACCAACAACCAACAGCTAGAAATTAGCGATTTACGTCAGGATTCAGATGCTTTAGATACTTGGTTTTCTTCATGGTTATGGCCAATGTCGGTTTTTGATGGTATTCGTAATCCAGAAAACGAAGAAATTAAATACTATTACCCAACCAACGATTTAGTAACGGGTCCAGATATTTTGTTTTTCTGGGTCGCACGTATGATTATTGCTGGATATGAGTATAAAGACGAAAAACCATTTAAAAATGTTTATTTAACAGGTTTAGTACGAGACAAGCAACGACGTAAGATGTCTAAATCGTTAGGAAACTCTCCCGATGCATTGAAATTGATTGAAGATTATGGTGCCGATGGTGTGCGTGTTGGTTTATTGTTAAGTTCGGCAGCAGGAAACGATTTAATGTTTGATGAAGATTTATGTCAGCAAGGAAAAGGGTTTGCTAATAAAATTTGGAATGCATTTCGATTAATTAAAGGCTGGGAAATTGATGAGGATTTAGAGCAACCAGAAACTGCTAAAATAGGTTTAGAATGGTACCAAGCTAAATTTCAACAAACACTTACAGAAATAGAAGATCATTATAGTAAATACAGACTATCTGATGCGTTAATGGCGATTTATAAATTAATTATGGACGATTTTTCGTCTTGGTTATTAGAAATCGTAAAACCAGCGTACCAACAGCCAATTGATGCTAAAACATTTCATGATATTATTGATGTTTTAGAAAATAATTTAAAGGTTTTACATCCGTTTATGCCATTTTTAACAGAAGAAATCTGGCAACATATTACGGAAAGAACACCAGACGAAGCTTTGGTTGTTGCAAAATATCCAGAACAAGTTGTATCAAATCAATCGTTAATTAAAACTTTCGATTTTACAACAGAAATTGTTTCAGGAATTCGTACCATTAGAAAAGAAAAGAATATCTCTTTTAAAGATGCGATTGAATTGTTTGTAGTTAATACTGAAAATTATACTCAAGATTTTGATGTTGTTGTTAAAAAGCTAACAAATACTTCGGTTATAAATTATGTTTCAGAAAAAGTTGATGGTGCTTCATTTAGAGTGAAATCTAACGAGTATTTTGTACCAATTTCAATCGAAAATATTGATGTAGAAGCAGAAATTACGAAGTTAAAAGGAGAACTGAAAAGGGCAGAAGGTTTCTTATTTGGAATTCAGAAGAAACTATCTAACGAACGTTTTGTTTCTAACGCGCCAGAACAAGTTATTACTTTAGAACGTAAAAAAGAATCGGATACAATTGCTAAAATCGAAACGATTAAGAAAAGTTTGGAATCATTAAAGTAAGTTTTTTTATATGATTTTTTCATTTTAATTTGAAATTCATTAATTATGGCTTTATATTTATAAAAAAATAAAAATGAAAAAATTAACCTTAGCATTATTAGCATTTGTATTAATAGCCACTTCTTGTGTGTCTAAGAAAAAATATGTTCAATTAGAATCTAAATATCATAATACAAAAGGTAGTTTGCAAAAGTTACAACTTAAGTATGCTAAAATTGATAAAAGAATTGAGCTCTATAATGATAAAATAAATTCCTTAAGTGGTAATAATGAAGTTAATTTAAAAACAGAAAATGCTTTTAAATTAGAGATGGTAGATGGTAAAGCTGTCTTGTCAAAAGAAGCTAAATCAAACCTAAACAAAACTCTATCTAAAATTTCACCAGAAAAATTAACGCAAGCAAAAACGTTAAAAGATTCAATAAATTTAGCAATGTCTTACAATATTGTAAGAAAAACTTTAGGAAAAACAGAGTTTAATAGTTCTGATGATATTAAAGTTGATATAGAGGAAACAGTAGTTATGATATCAATTTCTGATAAACTATTATTTAGTTCTGGTAGCTATAATTTTAAGAAAAGTGGTTTGGAACTTTTGACTAAAGTTGTTGATATTATTCAGTCAGAAAAGAGTCTAGATGTAATGGTTGAAGGTCATACGGACTCTCAAACAATTCAAAATGAGAGTGTACAAGATAATTGGGATTTAAGTGTAAAAAGAGCAACAACAATTGTTAGAATTTTACAAAGTAAATTCGATATAGAAGGTAGTAGATTAATAGCTTCTGGTAGAGGAGATACAATACCTTTGTATCCAAATGATTCAAAAACTAATAGAGCTAAAAACAGAAGAACTAAAATTATTTTAATGCCAAATTTAAATAAGTTCTTTGCTTTATTAGCTGAAGAAGGCATTATTGATTAAATAATTTTAACTAAATATTTCTAAATTATAAATCCTTTTTTATTTTAAAATAGAATTAATAGTAGATAATTCTTGTTCTGTAAATATTGTGTTTTCAATAGCTTTAACACTATCTAATATTTGTTCAGTTTTACTAGCACCAATTAATACTGAAGTAATTCTATCATCTTTTAAAATCCAAGAAATAGCCATTTGTGCTAAATTCTGATTTCTATTCTTTGCAATTTCATTTAATGTTTTAATTTTAGGAAGCATTTCTAAAACTTTGTCAGTTTTAAGATAGCGTCCGTCCTTTATGGCTCTAGAATCTTTTGGTAATCCATTAATATATTTATCGGTTAACATTCCTTGTGCTAAAGGTGAAAAACAAATTGTACCAACACCAGAATTTCCTAATAAATCTAATAATCCATTTTCAATCCAACGATCAAATAAACTATATCTTGGTTGATGAATTAAACATGGAGTTCCTAAATCATTTAAGATTTTAAAAGCTTTTTCTGCTTCTTTAGGTTGATAATTAGAAATACCAACATACAATGCTTTTCCTTGTCTAACCATCAAATCTAAAGCACCCATTGTTTCTTCTAAAGGCGTATCATTATCTGGTCTATGATGATAAAAAATATCAACATAGTCTAACTTCATTCTTTGTAAACTTTGATCTAAACTAGAGATTAAATATTTCTTTGAGCCAAAATTACCATATGGACCTTCCCACATATCATAACCTGCTTTGGAAGAAATAATTAATTCATCTCTATAATTTTTGAAATCCTTTTTTAAAATTTTTCCAAAAGTTGTTTCAGCAAAACCATAAGGCGGACCATAGTTATTTGCTAAATCAAAATGCGTAATTCCGTTATCAAAAGCACATTTTAATAAATTTCTTGCATTTTTAAAATCATCATTTTCTCCAAAATTATGCCATAAGCCTAAAGAAAGTTCAGGAAGTAATAAGCCACTATTTCCCGTTCTACGGTAATTCATCTTCTCATAGCGATTTTTATCAGCTATATATTTACTTCTTTTACTCATAATTTTGAAATGCTTTTTCTAAAACCTAAAGTTGCCAATAAACCTATTATTGGTATGATTGTAAAGGTTGAAAATAAATGTTGATATTCGATAATTGTTGGATTTTCTCCTAACATATATCCTGTAAATAAAGACATAAAAATGTCAGGCGTAAAACCCACTACAGAAATAATTCCGACTAAAGTTCCTGTTAACTGAAGCGGTGTTTTTGTTTCTTCAATAATTGCAAAATACAAGCCTCTTAATGAATAGGTTCCTAAAGCCATGAATATAAATATGGAAAATGATATATAAATATGTTGGTCGTTAAAAACTCCAAATCCTAAAAAAGCTGACACTAAAATTAGTATTGAAAAAATAGGGGTAATTAATTTTGATGGAACAAATTTATCGGCAATCCAACCAATAGAAATTGCAGCTAAAGGTCTTAAATATTGAATAAAAACAGCAAAATAAGTAGCTTCTTCTAATGAATAATTCCAAACATCTTTTGCATAGGTTCCATAGACACCAGTTAGTTTATAAGAACAATAGGCGCAAAAAATAATGATGGAATGATAGATTACCTTTTGTTGTTTTATTAAAGAAAAAGCTTTCTTAAAGTCGAATTGAAATTCTTTATTATCTTGAGTTTCTATTTTTTCTTTTGGTAATACTTTCCAAACTAAAAAGGCAATTAAAAATACGATACATGTAATCGTACCTATAATATATTGTAATGTTTCTACTTTATTTTCAAAAGTTATTTCGACTCCTTTATCTGGAAAGAAAAAAGTTAAAATTCCTGCGCCAGATAACGCAATTGTAGCAGCAAATAATCCTCTTCCTCCATCTAATAAACCAAAAGATAATCCTTGATTATTTTTGTTTCCCCATTGTCTGGTTGCTTTTATCAGCGATGCCCAAAAAAGTAAAATAGTTGATATTCCCCAAAATGCATATAGCATTTTTAAAGTGAATATTGATGGAATCATGGTCATCCAAAAACCGCCTAAAGCAGTTAATAATAAAGAGAACGTTAATAATTTTCTAGCTTCCCATTTATCAGCAATAAATCCACCAAAGAAATAGGAGAGAACCGCTGTAATTCCGTATAAAGCTTGTGCTTCACCAATTTGAGCATCAGAAATTAGAAAAGCTTCTCTAATAACCGGTTTAAAAACACGCATTAAAATAAATGGTAATAAAAAAATAGCTTCCCCTGCAATAATGAGGGCAAACATGGCAGTTGCTTTCTTTTTAGTTTTAAACATAAAAATGATTAGGGTTTAAATGTACAAAAACGAAAATCAAAAGAATAATGATAAATAAAACAAATTACCAACAACAAGAAACTAAGAACTAATTACTATAATAAAGCTTCTTTTAATAATGTTATTGGGTGTTTAGCAATACGTTTTGTGCCATCAAAAATTTGATGTCTGCAACTTGTTCCTGCTGCTGCAATTTCTGTGTCAGCACTACAATTTCTAACTTTAGGAAACAACGTGTCTTCTCCAACTTGCATAGAAACTTTATAGTGTTCTTTTTCATACCCAAAAGAACCCGCCATTCCACAACAACCCGTATTCATAATAGTTACTTTGTAGTTTTCTGGGATGTTTAAAATTTCAAAAGTAGCATGTGTACTAGACAATGCTTTTTGATGACAATGTCCATGAATTTTTAGCGTCTTAGACGCATTTGTAAAGATTTCAGAATTTATATTTCCTTTTTTGAATTCTGATGCTAAAAACTCTTCAATCGTAAACGTATTCTTAGCTATTTTTTCTGCGGATACTTTGTCATCTGCTAGTCGGATGTATTCATCTCTAAACGTTAAAATTGCCGATGGTTCAATTCCTATTAACGGACTTTTATCAGTTATTAAATCTTTAAAAATTGAAACATTTTTATTTGCTATTTCTTTAGCTTCTTTTAAAAATCCTTTAGAAATATGACTTCTTCCGCTTTCTTCGTGCTTTATATTTTTAGTTTGATATCCTAATTTATCTAAAACTATTAAAGCGTCTTTTCCAATTTCTGTATCGTAGTAATTAGTGAATTCATCGTTAAATAAATAAACTTCTTTCTGAGATTTCTCGACTGCGCTTGAAATGACATTTAACTTTTCTAAAAACTTCTCTAAAGGTTGTTTAGATAATTTAGGAACACTTCGTTCTTGCGCAACTCCCATAATAGCTTTTGAAAGCGCTGTATTGGTAATGAAATTAGTAATTGCAGGAAATTTACTTCCTAATTTATTGTATTTTACGTTGTTAGCAAATAATTTACTTCTAAACGAATATCCATTTTTTTCTTGATATTGATATAAAAACTCTGCTTTTAAGGCTGCTACATCAACATTACTAGGACATTCTGTGGCACAAGCTTTACAGCTTAAACAAAGGTCAAAAACTTCTTTAAGTTCTTTAGAATCAAATTTATTAGAAGTTGAATTATTGGTTAAAACTTCTCGTAAAGTATTTGCACGTGCTCTTGTGGTATCTTTTTCGTTTTTTGTAGCTCTATAACTCGGACATAACGTTCCGCCAGCTTCTGCAGATTTTCTACAATCACCCGAACCATTACATTTTTCAGTTAATTTTAAAATTCCTTCACTATCAGAAAAATCCTGAATGGTTTTTATAATAGGTTCTTTTCGATCAATTTCATAACGCAAGCTTTTATCCATTTCAAAAGCATCCGTTATTTTTCCTTTATTAAAAACATTGTTAGGATCAAATGCTTTTTTAATGCGCCTTAATAATTGATAATTTTTATCACCAATCATTAACGAAATAAACTCTGCACGTACAATTCCATCACCATGTTCACCGCTAAAAGAACCTTTATATTTCTTAACTAACTCGGCAGTTTCAGTGGTTATTTTTCTGAATAAAACGACATCTTCTTGCTTCTTTAAATTCAAAATTGGACGTAAATGTAATTCCCCAGCACCAGCATGAGCATAATAAACAGCATCTTGCTGATATCTATCCATTATTTGGGTAAACTCTTCAATATAGTTTGGTAAGTCTTCTAAAGCCACAGCAGTATCTTCTATACATGCCACCGCTTTTTTATCACCAACCATATTACCTAATAATCCTAAGCCAGCTTTTCTAAGATGATGGACTTTTGCAATATCTTTTCCATATACTTTTGGATGATGATACCCGAACTTATTCTTTTCTAAATCAGCAATTAATATATCAGCTAAAACTTCTGCTTCTTTCAAAGTATTTGCAGAAACTTCTAACATTAATATGGCATCTGGATCACCTTGTAAAAAGAAACGGTTCTGGGCTTGTTCTCTGTTATTTTTGGTGCAATCTAAAATTACTTTGTCCATCAATTCACAGGTATATAAGTTGTGATTCATGGCAATAACTGTAGCTTTTAAACTTTCGTTTACACTTTTAAAATGTGTGCAAACCATAATGCTTTCCGTAGGAGGTAAGTCGTCTAACTGAATGGTAATTGCAGTTGAAAACACTAGAGTTCCTTCACTTCCTGATAAAAACTTTGCAGGATTAATAGTTGGATTTTCTCCACCGAATAAATCGGAAGTCAAAAACTCATCAACGGCATACCCTGTATTTCTTCTATGAATTTCTGGTTTTGGAAATTCATTTTTTATTTCTTGTTGCGTAGATTCTGAAACGAGTTCAGAATAAATACTTTTATATATTTTTCCTTCTAAAGAATTTAGATTGGATTTTTCTTTAAACTCTTGTGAGGTAACTTCATGAAAAGAAACATTGGTTCCATCACTTAATAAACCATCAATATTTACAACTTTATCACGTGTAACTCCATAACGAATTGAAGTACTACCGGAAGAATTATTACCTACCATTCCGCCAATCATACATCGGTTTGATGTTGAGGTATTTGGGCCAAAAAATAATCCGTAGGGTTTTAAAAAACGATTTAAATCATCTCTAATAATTCCTGGCTCAACCGTAATTGTTTTACTAGTTTCATCAAAGGCTAAAATCTGCGTAAAATGTTTAGAAACATCAACGACAATTCCATCTCCAACACATTGACCTGCTAACGAAGTTCCTGCTGTTCTAGGAATTAAAGTGATTGAATTTTGATTAGCAAACTCAATGAGTTTTACAATGTCTTTTTTGTTTTTAGGAAAGGCAACCGCAGTAGGAATTTTACGATATACCGATGCATCCGTTGCATAGATGCTTTTGTGTAAATCATCAAAAAATAATTCTCCAGAAAGAGCGTTGTTTAGAACTTCTAAGTTTGAGTTGTCAACCATTATTCACTATATAAAGTAGGTGATTAACTGCAAATATCAGTATAAAATAAATAGTATAGAAAAAATGAGTAACTCTTTATAAAATTTTATCATTCTAGTAATTTCATAGAAGAAAAATTAAGAATTTAGGATTTTTTTTGACTCTTTTATTATTCCTAAAACTTTATTTATATTTTTTAATTAGCTCTTTAATTACTTTAGAAGTTAATTCATTGTTTTTTAATATTGGATATCCTTCCCACCTAACAATTCCTCTTGGATCTATTAGAATGCAATGAGGAATTCCTTTAATCTCTAATATAGTATTTAATCTTCGTTTTCGATCAATTGCGCTAAAGTATTTAATTTTAGGATTTCTTTGTTTTTTAACTTTCCTAGGAGTTTCACTACTTATACCAATAACAACTAAATCTTTTTTAAATTCCTTTTGAAAAGAATTAAGTTCTGGTATGGCTTTTATACATGGTCCGCACCAAGTAGCCCAAAAATCTAAAAGTATAAATTTACCTTCAGTATTTGGTTTTTGTGTCAACCATTTCTCTACAATTATACTTGGAGCTTTTTTATTAATAAAAGATTTTGCCCAAATTTTCTTTTCTTGAGAATTAGCTGAAATTATAAATAAAATAGTTACAACTAATAATATTGTTCTTTTCATATTTATTTTATATAAATTTAGTTAAATATTTTTTCCGAAAAAAGAAAAAACTTACATTACAATATCATTTTTCCATTGATACGGTTTCGGTATATCTGTATCATCAATTAATTGTCTAATATCAATTTCTATTCCTCTACTTAAATCTGTAATTGGCACATCATTGGGTCCTCCTTCAAAAGGGTTTTCTGTGTTTTCACCAATTTTTTCCATCGTATGAAAAACCCAAGAAAGTAAAGCACTAAAAGGAATTGAAAACCATACAAAATGTTTCGCAATAGCTTCTTGTATTCTATGCGTAAATGAAGAATGTGAAGCATGGTTGGCTAAATCCTCAAAAATATGCTGACCAATACCTTCAAAACCTTCCATAATTCCGAAAGGTAAAAGGATGATGAAAATCCAAACAAAAATATAGTTTAAGGTTGCGTATTGTCTAGGGTATGGGAAGTTTTTGATACGTTCAGATTTTCCTTGTAAAGTGTAAAATTCGACTAAAATATTCATCATTTCCATATGACGAAAATCTTCAATGAAACCTTCATCCATTAATTCTTTTAATCGTCTAGATTGTATGCCTAATAGTTGTGAAGGCTTATTTCCTTTAGCAAAAACTTCATTATACTCATTTTCAGAAATATAAGGTTTTATTACACTTTCTATAGAGTCTACATCTTCACAAACTAAATAAAATGCTTCTCTAAATTCTGTATTTCCTTTGTCATTTTTTAAATGAGATTCCCAAGGTTTATCTGCTCTTAATTGATATCTTAAAGCCGTTAACCAAGCAACATGTCTATGAACAATTTCTTTTTTTATCGCTTGTAACTCTTCTTTTGATTTAGGATTTTTTGCATGGGTATTATCAATGAAATCTTTTACCATAATCGTCCAAGAACGTGAAGTGTTTACAATTCCACCCCAAATTTTACGTGCTTCCCATAAACGATCATACGAAGCATTATTTTTAAAACTGATTAAAAACGAAATAGCTGTACCTAAAACTCCTAATGGCAACCAAGGCACATGCAACCATTTTAAACCAGCAACATCAAACAAGAAAACTGGGATTGTTGCTATCAATAAAAATAGCAAAATGTGTCTTCTAGTCCATTTAATAACTCCTCTAACAGGAAAAATTCTTTTAGTGTACATAAATCATCGTTAAAGTATCAAATATAAACTTTTTGAATTCATATATTTGTTAGGGTTAAAATACTATTTAAGATATAGTTTCTTTAAAACTGAAATACTTCTTTCGCTTAAAATTTTAATATCATTTTTGTTCTTAGAAAAAGTAGCCGTTAAAGGAGTTTTCGATACATAGATATACCTGTATTACATAAAGTTATGTGTAAATTATTATATAAAACATCACTAAAAAGTGACTTTTGAAGTTTTATCTAATAAATAAGTGCTTAAATTAATATTTTGTTAATTCTATATTAAATATTGTTCCATGAGATTTTTTTAAATTAAATTTATAGTATTTTTATAAATTAATTTCATTGATGTTTAAAAATTATTATATAATTATAATCCTTTTAAGTTTTTGTATTCTTTCTTGTAAAAAATCACTTTTATCAGAAAAGTTTAATGATAGTAATATTGAAGAAGCAGTTAAGAAAACTTTCTATGATTCTGAAATTACAGGAGCTTTTATTGATTTATATCCTTTGATAGATTATATAGATAATAACCAGATAATATTTAAAGATTCTTGTACAAATGCCATGCTTTTGCATATGAGGGCGGCTAAAGAAAGAGTTGTTAAAGGAAATGAAGCTTTAGGAGAATATATATTTGAAGCAGAAAAATATGCAAAAGGATGTGATGATTTAATATTACTTAATAATATTTATAATACGCTTGGTATTTATTACGGAAGTATAAATGATTATAAAGCAGCTACAGAAGCTTTAAAAAAATCTGTTTTTTATGGTAAAAAAATACAAGATAAAACTTTTGTAGTGGCAACTTATGCTAGATTTTGTAAATTAAATATTAAAATTAAACAATGGAGTAAAGTAATTGATTATGCTTCTAAGGGAATTGAAATTATTAATAATAAAGATTCTTATTTTAACACTAATCATTTTAACAGAGTTAAAGAATTATATAGGTTTAGAGGTATAAGTAAATTAAAGTTGAATAAATTACAAGAAGCTAATTTTGATTTAGATACGGCGATTATTCACACGAAAAATTATTTAAAAACACGCAAGATAAGTAAAGATTATTATAACTCTTTTAGAGAAATATATTTAGCTAAATCTGAGTTAAATGAGAAGAAAAATGATTATAAAACTGCTAATAAATTTATTAAATCAGCTGATTCTTTAGTGTTATTAATTAATGATTTTATAAAATTTAATATTGAAGATGGAGATAGTAGATATTTATATAAGGAAATTAAGTTAAATGAAGATTTAATAGAAAGTAATAGAAAAGTTATCAGAAATCAGAACATAATTGTTGTTTTTATTGTGTTGTTTCTTATTGGTTCTATTTTATTTATTTTTAACAGAATTAATTATTTGAAAAAAATAAAATATTTATTTGATCAAAAAATTGATTTAAATAATAAATTAAAAAATAATTTAATTGAGTTAGAGAATAATAACAATGAATTAAAAATAAATAAAGAAAAAATTGAATATCTTCTAGAACAAAATAAACAAAAACTTTTTGCAAAAACATTTAAAATATCTACTTATAAAGATGGTGTAAATAATATTATTAATTCAATTTCTAAATTAATAAATGAAGATAAAGAAATTCATCCATCAAAACTGTTATTTATCAATAGGTCTCTAGGTGATATTTTCTCTGAAGAAGAAGTTTGGTTAGATTTTAAAGCAGAATTTGAAAGTAACAGGCCTTATTTCTTTAAAAAATTAAAAGAAATGTGTCCGCAGTTATCTGTTATGGATCAAAAACATTGTGCCTATGTCGCTATTAATTTAAAAAGTAAAGAAGTTGCTAATATTATAAATGTATCTCCAAGAACAGTTGAAACAGCTAGATATAGAATAAAGAAAAAAATAGGGTTAGAAGAAAAATCTTTAGATGATTTTTTAAAGGCTGTTTAATTTTTCTATACTCTACAGGAGGTAATTTATTCAAAAAAAATAATATAAAACAATATTATTTTTCATTGATAATGTTTAGGATTATTTGTAACTTAAATTTGTTACTAATATAAATTTCAATCACTATTAGAAAAATTATTTTAGTAAACAGAAATCATTGTTAAAGTATCAACTATAAACTTTTTGATTTCATATATTTGTTAGGATTCAAATATTCTTACTAATGAAAAAACTACTTGTATTTCTACTATTGTGTTCAATGAATAGTAAAGCACAAAAAATTGATTTAAATTACTATTTACCAAAAGATGTAACGTATAATAAAAATATTCCGACACCACAATCTATCATTGGTCATGAAGTAGGTGAGTGGCATGTAACCCACGATAAATTGGTAGAATATATGAAAGCTTTGGCAAAAGCTTCTGATAGGATTACCATAGAAAATAGAGGAACTACTTTTGAAGGAAGGCCTTTGTTATTGTTAACAATTACAACGCCAAGCAATCATCAGAATATAGAAAATATTAGACAAAATCATATTGATGCAACTAATAATTCTTCGGATGTTTCTAATCATCCAATTGTAGTTTATCAAGGATTTTCTATTCATGGAAATGAACCTAGTGGCTCTAATGCTTCTTTAGCTGCAGCTTATTATTTAGCGGCTGCTGAAGGACAAAAAATAGATGAATTATTAAATAATGCTATTATTTTATTTGATCCTTCTTTTAACCCTGATGGATTGCAGCGTTTTGCCTATTGGGCAAATACGAATAAGGCACAAAATATAAATCCAGACCCTAATGATAGAGAATATCATGAGGTTTGGCCAGGAGGAAGAACTAATCATTATTGGTTTGATATGAATCGTGATTGGTTGCCTGTTCAATTACCAGAATCTAGAGCAAGAATTGCATCGTTTCATAAATGGTTGCCAAATATTTTAACCGATCATCATGAAATGGGCACAAATTCTACTTTCTTTTTTCAACCAGGAATTCCGAGTAGAACAAATCCGTTAACGCCACAAATGAATCAGGATTTAACCAAAGAAATAGCTACGTATCATGCAAAAGCATTTGATAAATTAGGCTCAACCTATTATTCAGAAGAAAGCTTTGATGATTTTTATTACGGTAAAGGTTCAACGTTTCCAGACATTAATGGAAGTATCGGTATTTTGTTTGAACAGGGAAGTTCTAGAGGTCATGCACAAGAAAGTGATAACGGTGTGTTAACTTTTCCGTTTACGATTAGAAATCAATTTACTGCAACTTTATCTACGTTGGAAGCTGCTAAAAATATGCGTGTTAAGATTTTAAAATATCAACAAGATTTTTATAAAAACGCAAGAAATTCAGGGAATAAAAAAGCAATTATTTTTGGTGATGAAAAAGATGCTGCAAAAAGTTATCACTTAGCAGAAGTGATGAAAAGACATCAAATAAAAATTCACGAATTAAAATCAGATTTTTCTTCAAAAGGGAAGAAGTTTAAAAAAGGCTATAGTTATGTAGTACCTATGAATCAGAAGAATCAACGTTTGGTAAAAGCCATGTTTGATGTTAGAACTACTTTTAAAGATAGTTTGTTTTACGATGTTTCTGCGTGGACATTTAACCATGCCTTTGGTGTTGATTATGCCGAAGATGTTTCTTTATCTAAAGCAGGAAAAGAAATAACTAATTTAAAAATGAATGCTGGTTCAATTTCTCGTATGAGTTCTGTTGGATATTTATTTTCTTGGAATGAATATTATTCGCCAAAAGCCTTGAATACTATTTTACAAAAAGGAATCCGAGCAAAAGTGTCATTGAAGAATTTTAAAAATGATGGAAATTCGTATGACTACGGAACTATTTTTGTTCCTGCTCAAAATCAAAAATTAGGCGCTAGTAAATTGTATCAGTTTTTAGAAAAAATAGCAAAAGAAAATCATCTTATTATTAAAGGAACTTCTACAGGTTTAAATGACGGAATTGATTTAGGAAGTAGAAATTTTGATGCGATTAATAAACCAAAAGTAGCGATGTTAGTAGGTAACGGAATTAGAAGTTACGATGCTGGTGAAATTTGGCATTTGTTAGACACTCGTTTTGATATGAAATTGAGCAAATTAGATATGTCTTATTTAGGCAGAGTTAATTTAAGTATCTATAGTGTGATTATTGTTCCGAGTAGTAATAGTTTAAGTTCTTCAATTATTGGAAAACTAAAAACCTGGGTTAAAAATGGAGGAACATTAATTGGGTACAGAAATACTGCAAAATGGTTGTCTAAAAATAAATTTATCGACCTAGATTTTAAAGAGAACAAACAAGATTCTATAGCTAATGTTTCTTTCGAAGATAGATCATTACAGTCAGGTGCTCAATTTATTGGAGGTTCAATTTTTGAAGCGAAAATAGATCGTTCTCATCCTATAAATTTTGGGTATAAGAATGATAAAATAGCTTTATTTAGAAATACCACATTATTTATAAAACCTAATAAAAAGAGTTATAATAATCCTATACAGTATACTTCTAATCCTTTGTTAAGCGGTTATATATCTAAAGAAAACTTGAAGTTAATTAAGAATACGGTTCCGTTTCAATCCAATAGAATGGGAAGAGGTCGTGTACTAGTATTTACTGATAATACTAATTTTAGAGCTTTTTGGTACGGAACAAATAAGTTATTAATGAATGCTATTTTCTTTGGAGATAAGATGTGAAAATTAGTTGCAAAGCTCTAAAGTCGCAAAGTAAAATACTTACTTTGCGACTTTTTTTTATGGTTAAATGTGTAACAAATCCAGTAATAGCTCGTCTTATAAGTACTTAACCAATAAAAGTTACTATGAGCTTACTACGTGTTTTACTTGCAATTATCTTTCCACCACTTTCCGTTTTAGGAAAAGGTTGCGGATCTTTTGTGATTGTTTTATTACTTACTTTCTGTGGTTGGATTCCTGGAGTTATTGGAGCTTTGGTAATTTTGAATAATACTAATAATTAATTTTTAGTTTTTAATGATGAGTTTTGAGTTTATAAAAAACTTGAAACTTATAATTAATACTACCTGTCATTACAAAGTTTACTTTTTTGTAAACAGAAGCAATCTTTAAATTAATTATATAGATTATTTCACTTTGTTCGTAATGAAACTAAGAAATCTGTTCACCATTTTTAATTGCCTTAGAAGCTTGTAAAAGGACAACATTTCCATCTTCATTATAAATACCTAATACCAAACATTCGCTCATGAAATTAGCTATTTGTCTTGGTTTAAAATTGATGATTGCAGAAACTTGTTTTTGTAACAAATCTTCTTTTGTATATAAATCGGTTATTTGAGCACTCGATTTTTTGATTCCTAAATCGCCAAAATCAATTTTTAATTGATACGCAGGTTTTCTCGCTTTAGGAAAATCATTTACTTCAATAATAGTACCTATTCTAATATCTACTTTTAAAAAATCTTCGAATGTAATTTCTTCTTTCATTAGTTTTTCTCTTTTTTAGAATATGTTCTATAGGAATATGATTTCTGAACTATTTTCCAACTACCTTGATATTTTAAGAGTAAAAAATAATCGGTATATACTCTCCAATTCGGAATAATAATTTCTGCTTTTGCACTCGCAGCATTATTTTCATAATCGATAGAGATAATTCTTCCAACCCTGCTTGATTTCTTGCCTTTTTTAATATTAGAAACATATTTTTCTCCAGAACGAATCCATAAACTATCATTTTTGGTTGTATATAAATTAAAATCTGGATGAAAAGCAATTTTTAAGAGGTCTGGTTCTCCGTTTGCAGTTCCTTCAATATAGTGATTCAGAACTTCTGTGATTAATTCGATATCTGATTTTTCTTTATTTTGAGAATTTGCGTTAAATGTTGTAAAAATACAGACCGACAATACTATTAAAGTTCTTAATACATTCATTTTTTTCCTCCTATTTTTTGAATTACCCAAAGTGGGCCAATTAATAAAAATTGTAAATCTTTAATAAATGATGGTTTTTTACCTTCAATTTTATGTCCATAAAACTGACCTATCCATGCGATAATAAAAATACCCAATGAAACCCATAAAAGGTTAAAATGGTTATCAATCCAATTATTGATGATGATAAAAATAGTTGATATCACAAACATTTCTATAAAATACCAAAACCCTAATCGTAAGTAAAATAGCAGTAAAATAACAGATAAAAGTACCGCAGCCCAATTTTCAATAAACGGATTATACAAGCCAAAAGTTGATTCTAAAAAACCTGTTGGAATACACATTAACAATCCAACAACACTAAAAAATATTGCAGGTACACAAATATAATGGATGATTATATTAGATTCGTTTTGATGACTTATTGCATATTCGTTAAACCATTCTTTGGCAGTTTTCATTTACATAAAATTAGAACCTAAAGATATAAAAATTATATCCAATTCTTTCTAATCATTAATTGTTCTATATGTGCAAAATGATGATTGCAATGCCAAGCATAAATACCAATATTTTCTTTTAAGGTAACTTTTTCATTTCCGCTTGGATGAATAAAATAGTTGTTTAAATCATTTTCAGTTAATCCTTTTAAAAGATATACCCATTTTGCATGCAATGCTTTTATTCCGTATAAAGATAAATCAATTTGAGCAGATTTTGTGTCAAATAATTCAGCCCATCTATCTTCGTAATATGCTTTAATAACTGGATTTCCTTCCGTTAACGTCCATTTAAAGCGTGTATATGAATTATGATGACTATCATAACAATGATGTACAACTTGTCTTATTGTCCAACCACTAGGTCTGTATTGTGTATTTAATTGATCTTCAGAAAGGTTCTGTACTAAGTTTTCTAATTTTGTAGGAAAATCTTCAATAGTAGCAATCCAGTTTTTAATATATTCTGAAGTTATTTTTTCGGGAATGTCAGTTTTACCAATAGGATATTGTAAATGCTCCATTATTTTGTTTTGTGTTTATTTAGAAATTTAATTGCTCGCTGATCATCAGGATAAATAGATAACGCCTTTTTATAATTTTTTATAGCATTGATAGTGTCTTTAATTTCCATCAAAGCGTATCCGTAATTCCTATAAACAGCAGGTTTTTTGGGATATAATTTTATATTTATTTCAAAAAGGGAAAGAGCAGTCTCTTTATTTTCAGTTTTAAAATATCGGTGTGCTAAATTATTAATAGTATTCCATTGAATGCTTTTATTTAAAGAATCCTTCTTTTGAATATTTAAATAACTTTCTAAGGCTAAATCGAAATTTTTATCAATTAAATGTTCTTTTGGAGTTTTTTCGCCATCTGTTAGTTTTCTAAATTTGTAAACAACCTCTTTATGTTCCCTTTTAGGAGCTAGTTTTATATGGGTTGATGGATTAGAAACAAATACTAACTTTTCATTCAATTCTTTTAAATAAAATGTACTGTCATTAACTTTTAAAGGTTCTAAGTTTTCATTTCCACGCCATTTTACGAACAAAATTTGTTCTTTAAAATAAATTTCCATGGTTTCGTTGGCGTTAAATAAATATCTGCCAGAAGCTTTTTCTATAAATTCTGATGAGTTCTTAGGATTTGAACAGCCTAAAATTAATATCATTAAAAGCGGAAGTATGTACTTAAGTTTCATAGGTAAGTTTGTTGATTTCTAAATATATATTTAGACGACTAAAAATACCGTTTTGTTACAATAAAAAAAAGAATTTTAAACTATTCTTGATAATGATGGTCTTATGAATAACAAATTAACCAGCATAAATGAAAAAATATATATTTTTAATCGGGTTTTTAATGGTTTTTGGCTGTAGCTCTTCCCAGGTTACAGAAACGGAAGAAGTTATAGAAGAAATTGTAGTCACTAAAAAGCCAAATATTTTACTCATAATTGCTGATGATATGGGCTTAGATGCAACTCCAAATTATTCAGAAGGAACTATAAAACCCAATATGACCAATTTACAAAGTTTGATGAATGATGGGATTACTTTTGAAAATTTTTGGTCGTATCCAGTTTGTACTCCAACAAGAGCAGCAATTTTAACAGGTAAATACGGAATTAAAACAGACGTGATAGAAGTTGGAGATGAGATTTCTACTTCTGAAACTTCTATACAAAAATATATAGACACCAATACAAATGATGAATATGCTTCTGCTATGATAGGGAAGTGGCATTTATCTGTTGATGGAGCAGATGCATTAACCATGGGCATCGATTATTATGCAGGAATTATAAATGGTGGCGTACCATCATATACCAATTGGAACTTTTATGAAAACGGAACCACCACAAATTCTACAGAATATACAACCACAAAATTTACAGATTTAGCTATAGATTGGATTGATAAACAAACGAAACCTTGGTTTTTATGGATGGGATATAATGCTCCACATACACCGTTTCATTTAGCACCAACTAATTTACATTCCCAAGGAAGTTTACCTACAGATGATGCTAGTATTGCTGCAAACCCAATGCCGTATTATATGTCTGCCATTGAAGTTTTAGATAGTGAAATAGGTAGATTAATTAATAGTATGAGTGCAGAAGAAAAAGCAAATACAGTCATTATTTTTATTGGTGATAACGGAACGCCTAATAAAGTTTCACAAGCTCCTTACGGAAGAACACGAGCAAAAGGTTCGTTATATCAAGGTGGAATAAATGTACCATTAGTAGTTTCTGGTGCTGGAGTTACTAAAAAAGGGAGTAGAGAAGATGCATTAATTCATGCAACAGATATATATAATACTGTTGGAAATATTGCAGGGATAAATTCCTCAACAATAAATAACAGCACAAGTTTTTATGAACTATTTTCTGGTACTTCTAGTAACGAACGAGAATATGTTTATGCTGAGACAACAAATGACTATACTATTAGAAATAATACCTACAAGCTTTTAGTATTTAGTGATGGAAGTGAAGAATTTTATAATTTGTCTACAGACTCTTATGAAAATACTAATTTAATTGGTACGACTTTATCTTCTGAAGCAACTAAAGCAAAAACAGCATTAAAAATAGAGGCTGATAAAATTAGAATGTGATTTTTATGTTTCGATAACGTTTGGTGTAAGGAACGTAGGGCAGAGGGTAAGCACTGTCTTTCGAACTCTCACTAAGCCAAATTTACATATTTTGCTTTTATTTTTTCTAAATGCCAAATTGAAAATTTGGCGACCTCATAAAGAAACCCAAGCCTTTAAATTAAGCATAAACAGCCCTATGTTTTTTACACGTTGTTGTAGGTAGTTTTTATTCAATATTTTCTTTCTCAATTATCAGGTCAACAAATTCAGCATCTCTCAATAGTCCGATTATAAAGTCAAAATTTTTCTTTCCAAATACTTTTTCAAGTTTTTTAGTTCCGATAATTTCAATTATACAATCTCCTGGAAATCCAGGTCCTTCAGCTATTATTGCGTCATTAAAAGCGTCAAGATTCTTTCCGAATAATTTTTCAGATTCAATCTCTGCTACATATCTATTCCAAAAATCTTCTTTGGTTTCACAAAATTCTCCGTTTATGAAAATCTTTCTTCGATGTCGAATTTTTCCATTTTCATCTTCGATGATACTAACGAAAGTGTCTTTTCCATAAGCCATTTTGTCAAATACTTTAGAATATCCATCATTCAACCATCTTTTATAAATCAATCTGTCATTGAAATATAAATATAGTTCATTATCATCTTTAATTTCTTTTCTAATTATCACGTTTTTTGATTAAAGCTAGAAGTACTTCATTCATATAGGTTTCTGATAATTTAAATACATGTTCTATATTTTCAGGTGTATAAACCTTAACATAAGGTTTATCATTATCTAAAATTAATCTGGCGTTCTCTAATGTTAGAGTTTCAGTATAGAATTTTTGAAATTCACTTATATAATATCCTGATGCTTCATTTTTTTGTCTATCATTAAGCTTACTCCAACTTTTAGTAATCTTTTCTGTTTTCATACTATTTTTTTTTTGGAATTACCTACAACTAGTTATGTAATAATAAAACGTTGTCTTATTACGCTAAAATTAATAGTTAATAAAAGAAATGTCGAGAGTTTTACGCAAGCAAAAATGTGGATTTATGTAATGGTGTAGATTTATAAAATTAAACTTTGTAAAATGTGAGAATTACATATTGAAAAAAGAAAGTTTATTTTATTTAAAATAGGTATTCTTTTTTCTTCGATTTTAACCTTCACATTTCTAGACTCTAGGTGGTTAATGTATTTTCGACCTTATATTTGTTTAGTTGTTCTTAACTTTACGAATATTCATCGTTTCATTTATATTTATAACTATCTGAATTTGAAAGGTATAGGTTTAGAGGTGAACTGAATTTTTCACATAAAAAAAAGCTCTCAAATTTTGAGAGCTTTTTGTCATTCCTGCGGAGGCAGGAATCTATATTTAGAATGAGGTTCCGTATTAAGTACGGAATGACATTACTTTACATCCATTAATTCAACATCAAAAATTAGTGTTGCATTTGGTGGAATTACACCACCAGCACCAGCTTCACCATATCCTAAATGAGAAGGAATTACTAATCGTGCTTTATCACCAACTTCTAATAACTGAATTCCTTCATCCCAACCAGCAATTACTTGTCCAACGCCAATTGCAAAATCTATCGGTTGTTTTCTTTTATAAGAAGAATCAAAAACAGTTCCGTCTAATAATTGTCCTTTATAATGTACAGATACAGTAGCACCTTTTGTAGCTTGCTTTCCGCCACCTTTTTGTAAAATTTGGTAACGTAATCCACTTGCAGTTTCATCATATCCAGCTGCAACTGAATCTAGTAATTCTTTTTGCTTTTTTAATTCTTCTGCTTCGCGTTCTGCTCTAGATCCTTCAAAAGTTCTAAAAGCTTCAACAGCATTAAAATTTTCAGCGTCTGTTCCAACTCTTACTATTTCTAATGAAGTAAGTTCATCTCCTTGCGAAACTGCATCAACAATATCTTGTCCTTCTACCACAGATCCAAAAACAGTATGTTTATTATCTAACCATGGAGTAGGAACGTGGGTAATATAAAACTGACTACCGTTTGTTGCTGGTCCAGAATTAGCCATGGCTAATTTCCCTGGAGCATCGTGTTTTAAGTCTGGATGAAATTCGTCATCAAATTTATACCCAGGATTTCCTGTTCCTGTTCCTTGTGGACATCCACCTTGAATCATAAAATCTGGAATTACTCTATGAAATTTTAATCCATCATAATAAGGTATTCCTTGAGATTTTACTTGATTTTCTAAATTTCCTTCTGCTAAAGCAATGAAGTTACCAACTGTACCGGGAGTTTTTTCAAACTCTAAGCTCACTAAAATTTCTCCTTTTGTAGTATTGAACTTTGCGTAGATTCCGTTATTCATTTTTGTCTTTTTTTGTCTTCTCGAGCGCAGTCGAGAGGTGTTACTTTTATTAGTTCTCGACTGCGCTCGAACTGACATTAATTATATATTTCTGAAATTAAATTTCAGTTATTTTTTTGCATTTAAAATGGTTAAACCGTAGGTTAAACCAATATTTATGTTTGTTGAGTTTACATTTCCAAAAGGAGACCACATTTGTCCTCCAGATACATGAACAGAAAAATCATCATCTATATGATAATTAAGTCCAACAGTTGGTCTTACTAAAATTCCTTCTCCAGAGTCAACTCTTCCACCACCAGCAACACCTGCTTGCATTTCTAAGAAGGTAGAAAAATTATCATTAAAAAATCGATTACTTTTCACACCTAAACCAAAAATTCCATGTGCATATCCACCAGATTTTCCTTGATAAGCAAATGATGCTTCACCAGACAAATAAAATCGTTTATTTAAATCGTAATGAATTTTAATAGCGATTAATTGTAAATCACTCGCAGGAATCCCGAATTTTGCAACATCAAAATATGTTTGGTTTTGTACACCGATTTGAATTCCTTGTGCTCTTATTTCTTTTACTTCTTCATTAGTAAAAGGATCTGAAGTTCCTCCAGCTAAAGCATAATATTTTAAACTAAATCCTGCAGTATAGGCTTCAAAACTTGCTAATCCTAGAAGTGCTTTATGGTAGCCTGCATGACCACTTAATCCAAATTTATCGGTAATTTTAACATCGAATCCAACACTTGGATACATGGTAAATCCACCTTCAGGAAAAATTCTACCTCCCGCTGCACCGATTCCAAATTTACCAAAAAAGTTAACATATTTAGTTTCAATAAAGTTTCTCCCATATCCAAAAAACATGTCCATAAAACCTGCCGTTAACCCTAAATACATAGTGTCTAGATGTGCGTAAATAAATGAGTTACTGGTTAAATAACGTTGGTATTCAAATCCGATAATTGATAATGTATTTGTTATTGGATGATATCTAGGTGATGTACTTGCATCTGACCTAGAATTTCCTCTCGGGAAAAAATAATCGAATGTAATTTGTTGTACACTTCTAACTGCTGGCTTTTTCCATACTTCGTCAATCATTTGACGATTTACAACAAATCTTTTTTGAGCATCGTTATAGGATGATGTTCGTAATAAGCTGGGTATTTCTACAAATACAGAGGCATTTCCTCCTCTTTGTATCCCAGTAAAAAAGTTTACATAACTGTATTGTAATCCAAAAGAAAAGTTGTCTTTTTTGTATTGTAATCCAATATTCGGAATTATAATTCCGCCACCATTTACAAGAGTTCTATACCCACCACCTCCGCCAAAATGGATATTAGCATCAAAAAATAAATCTTTATAAATTCTTTTATTAACTCCTAAGTTAACACCTAAAGTAAATAAACCGCCTTGATCTCCAGTAACGGCTGCATGAAAACCTGCTCCTGTATATAACCAATCATTTAAAGGAACATTATAATTTAGACCAATAAAGCCCATTTTTTGCTGTAAAGGATAGCTTACTTTATTTGTAGGTTGTGGAAGTAACACAAAATTTAATCTAATTGAGTTACGGAGTTCTTTTTTTTCTAAATCACTTAATTTATATTCTTGAGAAAAAGTTTGAAAACTTAAAATTGTAAAAATTAAGAATACTATTTTTTTCATACTTACTAATCTTTAAACTCGCTTGTAAAATGCAATTTTACTGATGGATATTTATTCTGTGTCATTTGAATAGTAAATTCAGAATCTGCTAAAAATACTAACTGACCTTGTTTGTCTTTTGCTAAATAACGCTGCTTTACACGTTTAAAGTCTTTAAATTCATCATTTTTTTCATCTTCAGCTTCTACCCAACATGCTTTATGCACATGAATATTTTCATACGTACATTTTGCACCATATTCATGTTCTAAACGATATTGAATTACTTCATATTGTAAAGCACCTACAGTTCCAATAATTTTTCTTCCGTTCATGTCTAGTGTAAATAATTGGGCAACACCTTCGTCCATTAATTGATCTAACCCTTTGAATAGCTGTTTTGCTTTCATTGGATCTGCATTATTTACATAGCGGAAATGTTCTGGAGAAAAACTAGGAATTCCTCTAAAGTTTAAAACTTCACCTTCTGTTAATGTGTCACCAATTTTAAAGTTACCAGTATCATGTACACCTACAATATCACCAGGGAATGATTCATCTACAATTTCTTTCTTTTCAGCAAAAAAAGCATTTGGACTCGAAAATTTCATTTTCTTTCCATTTCTTACATGTAAATACGGTGAATTTCTTTTAAAAACTCCAGAAACAATTTTTATAAAAGCTAATCTATCTCTGTGTTTAGGATCCATATTCGCATGAATTTTAAACACAAATCCTGTTAGTTTTTCTTCTTTAGAATCTACTAAACGTTCTTCAGCTTTTTTAGGCTGAGGTTGAGGTGCAATTTCAATAAAAGCATCCAACAATTCTTTTACTCCAAAATTATTTAAGGCAGAACCAAAAAATACGGGTTGTAATTCCCCTTTTAAATACGCTTCTTGATTAAATTTTGGATAGACTTCTTCAATTAATTCAATCTCTTCTCGTAAGGTTTCTGCGGCTTTTTCTCCTACTACAGTATCCAATTCTGGATTTGATAGGTCATCAAATTCAATTCCTTCAGAAATAGTTTGTTTGTTATCTCCAGAAAAAATGTTCAATTTCTTTTCCCAAATATTATAGATTCCTTTAAAATCATATCCCATTCCGATAGGGAAACTCATTGGAGTAACTGTCAATCCTAACTTTTGCTCAACTTCATCTAATAAATCAAAAGCATCTTTTCCTTCTCTATCTAATTTATTGATGAAAACGAGCATCGGTATATTACGCATTCTACAAACTTCAACTAATTTTTCAGTTTGCGGCTCAACACCTTTTGCAACATCAATAACAACTATTACACTATCTACAGCTGTTAAAGTTCTAAAAGTATCTTCAGCAAAATCCTTATGACCTGGTGTGTCGAGAATGTTTATTTTTTTGTCTTGGTAGATAAAAGCAAGTACAGAAGTGGCTACAGAAATTCCACGCTGACGCTCTATTTCCATAAAATCTGAAGTTGCGCCTTTTTTAATCTTATTATTTTTTACAGCACCGGCTTCTTGAATGGCACCACCAAATAATAAAAGTTTTTCTGTAAGTGTAGTTTTACCTGCATCTGGATGCGAAATGATTCCAAATGTTCTTCTACGCTGTATTTCTTCTATAAAACTCATTTACAAAATTTGAGGAGCAAATATACTGCTAACTATAGAATTATCAATCTATAATTTCAACTTTCATCTTAATATCTTCAATAGGCCATTCATCTGGCCCAACTTTTACTTTAGACATTTTTTCCATGGTTGAGTAACCAGAAATTACTTCTCCAAAAACAGTATGAAGATTGTTTAAATGATGCGCGCCAGATTTGCTTTGAACAATATAAAATTCAAATGGATTAGATAAATTATTTGGATTGTTGTCTGTTTCTTTTGCAGCAGCTAAAACACCATATGTATGTCTTCTATGTTTTCTGAATTCTGGTTTTAAAACATAATTTCTGTACTTATAACGGACTTTAGATTTACCAAAATCTTCTGAATTACCACCTTGAATTACAAAATTTTTAGCTATTCGATAAAACTCTGTATGTGTAAAATATCCAATTTTAGTTAAGAAAATAAAATTAGCTCTGTGGATAGGCGTATCGTTGTATAATCGTAATTTTATTTCGCCAAAATCTGTAGTGATTTTAACTTTAGTTTCTTTGTTTTGTTTGCCATATTCAGTGAAAAAAGGAATTACATTCTTCTTATTTAAACTATCCCATGCTTTTTCTACAGGTTTTTTCTGAATTACTTTTTTTTCTTTTTTTAATAAAATGTTTTTTTTCTTTTTTTGTTTATCATCACATTGAATCATCAAAAAAATTAAAAGAAAAAATAAAATAGATTTAGTAAGCTTCATCAAGAAAAATTAATCACTTTTTTAAGAAGCCAAAGATAAATAAATTATGGACTGATTTTTGTAGCTTTGCTTTTCATTAAATTAATTGATGGAAGAACACGTAATCTTAGTAGATACCAATGATAACCAATTAGGGTTGATGCCTAAAATGGAAGCCCATGAAAAAGCGGTTTTGCACAGAGCATTTTCAGTTTTTATTTTTAATGATAAAGGTGAATTAATGTTGCAGCAAAGAGCCGCAGATAAATATCATTCTCCTTTATTATGGACAAATACTTGTTGTTCTCATCAAAGAGACGGAGAAACTTCATTAGAAGCAGGAAAACGAAGACTTGAAGAAGAAATGGGTTTTGTAACAGAACTTGAAGAGGTTTTTTGGTTTGTGTATAAAGCGCCTTTTGATAATGGTTTAACTGAACACGAGTTAGATCATGTAATGATTGGGGAATTTAATGATGAACCAATTATTAATAAAGAAGAAGTAGAAAATTATAAATGGATGTCTCTTGAGGATGTGAAATCTGATATTGAATTACAGCCAGAAATTTATACTGCTTGGTTTAAGATTATTTTTAAAGAATCATACTCAAAACTAACTAATGCCTAAAGTAACTGTTCATAGAAAAGCTCATTTTAACGCAGCACACAGATTATATAGAAAAGATTGGTCTGATGAAAAAAACTTTGAAGTTTTTGGAAAGTGTAGCAATCCAAATTTTCATGGACATAATTACGATTTAATTGTTTCTGTAACTGGAGAAATTGATCAAGAAACAGGTTTTGTGATGGATTTATCTATTTTAAGAAGATTGATAAAATCTGAAGTAGAAGAAGCTTTAGATCATAAAAATTTAAATATTGAAGTGGAAGAATTTAAAAACTTGAATCCAACTGCTGAAAATATTTCTGTGGTAATTTATAATAAATTAAGAAGGCATATTCCAAATCATTTAGAGTTGAAAGTGAAACTTTATGAGACTGCTAGAAATTCTGTGAGTTATTCTGGAAACTAATCTTCTTTTTCTTTTTTCTGCTTTTGATATCCTATAAATAAACGAACACCTAATCTTGCAAAAAGAATAATAGCAATTACCATAACAATATTAAGTTCGCTCATTATAACATTTAAAGTATAATTTTTGATAAAGTTACCCAATTAATATTTAACTTTTATAAAGAACTTGTAAATTAGCCTTTCAAAAAAAATGACAATGCCTATACATCAACTTTTAAAATTTGAACCTATCCTAAAAGATAAAATTTGGGGTGGTCAAAAGTTGATGAAAAATCTTAATAAAGTTTCCAAAAGAAAAGATATTGGTGAAAGTTGGGAAATTTCCGATGTAAAAGGAGATACCTCAATAGTTGCAAACGGTGCTTTAAAAGGAAAAGATTTAAAAGAGTTGATTTCTGAATTTAAATATGACTTGGTTGGCGAAACTATTTATAAACATTTTGGTGAAAAATTTCCGCTATTAATTAAGTTTATAGATGCAAAAGAAGCACTAAGTATTCAGTTACATCCACATAATGATCTGGCTAAAAAACGTCATAACTCATTCGGAAAAACAGAAATGTGGTATGTAATGCAAGCTGATGAAAAAGCGAATCTAATTGTTGGCTTCAAAAAAGATGTTACTTCAGAAGAATATTTAGGTCATTTAGAAAATAAAACACTTACCGATATTTTAAATATTGATGAGGTTAAAAAAGGCGATGTTTATTTTATTCCTAATGGTAGAGTTCATGCAATAGGAGCTGGAGTTTTAATAGCGGAAATTCAGCAAACATCTGATATTACCTATAGGATTTATGATTGGGATAGACCAAATCCTGATGGAACATTCAGGGATTTACATACAGAAGAAGCTATAGATGTAATTGATTATAAAGCTCAAAAATCATATAAAACTGATTATAAAAAAGAACAGAATAGTGCTTCGGAAATTGTTTCATGCCCTTATTTTACAACCAATGTTTTACCTGTAAATAGAACTATTTCTGTTAATCATTCTAAAAAAGATAGTTTTGTTATTTATATGTGTGTAGAAGGAAATGTTTTATTTGAGTATAGTAATCAACAAGAAACACTAAAAATGGGTGAAACTATTTTAGTACCGGCTTGTATTAAAAATATTAAAATTACTTCTGAAGAGAATTCAGAATTATTAGAAGTTTATATAAAATAAATGAAAGTAATTGCAATGATTCCAGCGCGTTATAGCGCATCTCGTTTCCCAGGTAAACTAATGAAAGATTTAGGGGGAAAGCCTGTAATTGTTAGAACTTACCAGGCAGCATTGCAAACTAAGTTATTTGATGATGTGTTTATTGTAACTGATTCTGACGTTATTTTTAATGAGATTGAAAATATTGGTGGAAAAGCAATTATGAGTAAAACAGCACATGAATGTGGTTCTGATAGAATTGCTGAAGCTGTAGAAAATATTGATGTAGATATTGTAATTAATGTTCAAGGTGATGAACCGTTTATTGATGAAGTTTCACTTTCAAAATTAATAGATGCATTTAAAAAAGACATTAATAAAGAAATTGATTTAGCGTCTTTAATGGTTCAAATTACTGATAAAACTGATATTGAAAATCCTAATAATGTAAAAGTAATTACCGATGTAAATAATATGGCAATTTATTTTTCTAGAAGTGTAATTCCATTTCATAGAGATATAGATATTGATGTGAAATATTACAAGCACAAAGGAGTCTATGCTTTTAGAAAACAAGCACTCATCGACTTTTATAACACTCCGATTACGCCTTTAGAAGCTTCAGAAAAAATTGAAGCAATCCGATATCAAGAAATTGGTAAAAAGATTAAAATGATTGAAACTGATGTTGAAGCCATTGGAATTGATACTCCTGAAGATTTAGAAAAAGCTATAAAATATCTAAAACGTTAATGTATACCAATATTAAAGTCATTGCTTTTGATGCTGATGATACTTTGTGGGTAAATGAAACCTATTTTAGAGAGGCAGAGAAAGAATTTGCTAAATTATTAGCAGCGTATGAAACTGAGAATAAAATAGATCAAGAGCTTTTTAAAAAGGAAATAAAAAACTTATCATTATATGGTTATGGTGTAAAAGGCTTTGTACTTTCTATGATAGAATCTGCACTAGAACTTTCTAATTATACTATTAAACCAACAACTATTTCTAAGATCTTAAACATTGGTAAAGAAATGTTGGAAAAACCAATTGAATTATTGGATGGAGTAGAAGATGTGCTTAAAAACTTGCAAGGGAGATATAAACTAATAGTAGCAACTAAAGGAGATTTATTAGATCAAGAGCGTAAATTAGAAAAATCTAATTTGCATCAATATTTTCATCATATAGAAGTAATGAGTGATAAGAAAGCGAAAGATTATAAAAAACTAATTAATCATTTAGATATATATCCATCAGAATTATTGATGATTGGAAATTCTTTAAAATCGGATGTTTTACCCTTAATAGAAATTGGAGCTAAATCAGTGCATGTGCCTTTTCATACAACTTGGGCGCACGAAGAAGTTACAGAGCAAGAACAGAATGCAAGTAATTATATTACCATTAATAAAATAACAGACGTTTTAGATTTTTTATAATGATTTTATAGTAACTTTGCATCTGAAAATTTTTGAATTATGGCAAGTATAAAAAACTTAAAAAAAGATATTAATTACACGTTAGGAGATTTAATTGAAGAGTGTTATATCTGGGAATTATTAAACCCAAAAAAAGACACTAAAAAATCTGAAGCTATTATTGATGAAGCAATTGAAACTTTTGATTCTTTAATTGTAAAGTTAAACGCTAAAGGTGTAGAAAATAAGAAAGCTCATTTTAAAGCATTAGGAGCTGAATTAGAAACTAAAGCATCTGCTATAGCAGCTAAAATTAATAAGTTATAAAAATAATTTTAACTTTTTGTTAGCATTAAAATAAAATCCATTCTATAAAAAGAATGGATTTTTTTGTATTTTTATATACTATTTACGAAATTGATTTCGTTAAATTAAAAAATAACTTCCTGAAATTATTAAATACATGGCAAGAGCAATGTTTGATTACACTAAAACAGTACTAAAAAAAGTTAGTTTCAATTCAGATTTATTTTATAAAGAACTAGAAAAAGCATTAAACATATTGTTACCACACGAAATAAACGAACTAACCATCTGGTTGAAGAAATTTACACATAACAGACCAGAATTATATCTTAGTTTGGCTTTAATAAAAAAATAAAAAGAAGGATTTTAATCCTTCTTTTTATTTTTCACTCTATTTTTATTTCTCAATTTCCTTAATAATGTTCTGTTAAATTCTTTTTCAGCTAAATTAAGAATTAGTATTTTTTTATAAGGTAAAACCTTGGTCAGTTTTGTTTGGTATTCATCAATAACAATAACTTGTTCCTTTTTTAATTTCTTTATTTGTTCTAAAATTTCTTTAGCTTCACTTTCCTTTATGGCTTCAACTCCTCCCTGAGCATTAATTTTTTTTCTTATTTTTTTATTTTCTTCCTTACGTAAAAGCATTATTTTTTTATCATAAGTATTGTAAATTGGCCAAAACTTTTCTGCTTCTTTGCTAGATAAATCTAGTTTCTGAGTAATAAAGCCAACTTTTAAAGATCTAATTTTTTCGAAACCTATTTTGCTAGTATTCTTTTTTTGAGCTAATAAAGAAGTAGCGAATACGAATAAAAATAAAAGAGGGAATATTATTTTTTTCATCATTAATTTATTTCGTTTATTAAATAAGTAGTATCAATTGAGTTTATATAATCTTCTAAATTAGAATCTTCGATATCTACTTGAAAATCATTTTCATCAATATCTAAGTCAGTAAAATTTGCTGTTAATTCGTTGTTACTAATATTGTTATTTTCAAACCAATTTTCAACTTCACTAAACTCTATAGCGTCAAATGTAACATTTTCTGGTTTTATTGTAGAATAAAAATATTTAAACCCAAAAAATAAAAGTATAGAAGCGGCAGCGATATATGAGATAAAATGCGTTGTTTTAGTATTAAAAGTAATAACTTTAGACTTTTTCTTAACGTTTATTTTGCTTAAAACTTTAGCTTCTATACTACTAAGGTAATTTTGTGGGGTTGTAAACCCGCTTTCTAAAGGAAGTTTTTCTTCGGATAATTTTATGTGAAAATCATCTTCAATTCCATCAAAATAATTTTGCGGAGTAGAAAAACCATGTCCCTTTTTATCGAGCTGATTTAAGTAATTAAAGTTATTATCTTTATTTAATCCCATAATTATTACTTTGACTGTATTTTGTGTAAAAGGTTTAAAATCAGTTGTAAATATTTTTAATATACTGTTCTATTTTTTTTACTGCATGATGATAAGATGCTTTTAAACTCCCAACAGAAGTTTCTAAAATTTCTGAAATTTCTTGGTATTTCATCTCATCAAAATACTTCATATTAAATACTAATTGCTGCTTTTGTGGTAACTGTACAATAGCTTTTTGTAAAATCATTTGTATTTCATCACCTGTAAAATGATTGTCGTTAGTTAAGTCGTTTGCAAGTTCAGACTGAATTTCTGTAATATCTACTTTCCTTTCTTTCGCTTTTTTATTAAGAAATGTAATTGCTTCATTCGTAGCAATTCTATACATCCAGGAATATAATTTGCTGTCTTGATTAAATTTATGAATGCTTGTAAAAACCTTTATAAATGTATTTTGTAAGACATCGTCAGCATCGTCATGCGAGATTACTATTTTTCGAATATGCCAATACAGACGTTCTTTATATAGAGATATTAACTCTCTAAAAGCCGAATCTTTTTGTTTAGCATCTTGTAATTGTGCTACTAATGTTTTTTCATTAGTCAATTAGCTTAATTTATTATAGGTTAATAAAATAAGAATATTTAATGAGGGATTATTTTTTTAAAAGTCTTGCTCTTCTAGAATAACCGAAAAGTCTTTTCTGTTTAATAGTTTCAGAGATTCCTTCTGGTAACATTTCTTCCCAGCCCTCTTCATTATCTTGTATCATTTTAAGAACAGTACGAGAAAAAATATGAAGGATTTCAGGATTGAAATCGTCAATATTAATAAGCCTTCTATTGGTCTTAAAGAATTTGTATAACTCTTTTGTTCTTGGGCTAACTTTTAAGTTTTCGCTATTAATATATTCTCCAGTTTCTTCATCTTTATATGGATACATGTAGATTTTTAAATCTCTATGGAATAATTTACCAAATGCTTCAAGAATTCCACCACTTAAATTTTTATAGTATTTTTCGTCAAAAATTTGAATTAAGTTATACACTCCCATGGCAAGTCCCATACGTTCTTTGGTAAACTCACTAAAGTATTCTACTAGTTTAAAATACTCTTGAAAATTTGTAATCATTACATTCTGACCAAGAGAACATAATAATTCTGCTCTGTCTAAGAAATCACGTTCGTTAATTTCTCCTTCTGCACGTAAATTGCTTAACGTAATTTCAAAAATAATTTGAGTCTTCTCTTTATTAACTTTCTTTTCTGCAAAAAATAGCTGTTTAGATTTCTCAAACATATCCATATTTACTTTGGTAACCGGTCTAAAACTACCACGTAAGGCAAGAATATTCTTTTTATAAAGTACTTGAGCAGGTAATAAGTTAATTCCGTCAGAACCAAACATTACTGCGTTTGTCATACCGTTTTTAAGTAATTGCAAACTCATTAAACGATTGTCTACATACATAAAACGTGGTCCAGAAAAGTTAATCATATCAATCTCTAATTGATCTTTATCTAGATTGTCATAAAAAGATTTAACTAATTCTTTTGGATTATCATTTAAATAAAAAGCACCATAAATTAAATTAACACCTAAAACACCTAACGTTTCTTGTTGTAAACGGGCATCAGTTTCTTTAAAACGTAGATGTAAAACAATTTCATTATAATCTTCTAATGGATCTAATTGAAAACGAATTCCAACCCAACCATGACCTTTAAATTTTTTAGCAAAATCAATTGTAGCTACGGTATTTGCGTAACTAAAAAAAAGTTTATCAGGATGCTTATTTCTACTTAATCGATCTTCAATTAAGTTTATTTCATGACGTAACATTCTTATCAAGCGAGATTCTGTTACATAACGCCTGTCTTCTTCAATTCCATAAATAGCATCAGAAAAATCTTTATCATACGCACTCATTGCTTTTGCAATAGTTCCAGAAGCTCCACCTGCTCTAAAGAAATTCCTAGCAGTTTCTTGTCCAGCTCCAATTTCTGCAAACGTTCCGTAAATATCAGAATTTAAGTTAATTCGTAATGCTTTACTTTTAGAATTAAGTACATCGCTAATTTTTTGATCGCCTTTTAAAGAAATTGCCATTTGTAAGGATTTTTTGTCTTTAACAAATGTAGTAAAATTAGTAGCTATCAGTCAATAATTATCCTATTTTTGTCTTCTATGAAGGTTGTTTTTTTAGGTACAGGAACTTCAACTGGGGTTCCAATGATTGGAAGTAATCATCCTGTAGCTTTTTCGAATGATAAAAGAGATAAGCGCTTGCGTGCTTCTATTTTAATTTCTTGGGATGATGTTACCTGTATTATAGATTGTGGTCCAGATTTTAGACAACAAATGTTACGAGAAAATGTTCAGTCTATAAACGGAGTTTTTATCACGCATGAACATGCAGATCATATTGCTGGATTTGAAGAAGTTAGACCTTTTGGTTTTAAAATTGGTGCTGTGCCAATTTACACAGATAAAAGGATTTTAAAAGTATTGGAAAAAAGATATGATTATGTTTTTGCAACCGAAAATAGATATCCAAGTACTCCAAAGGTTAAGCCAATACTTATCTCTCCTAAAGAAAGTTTTCAATTAAAAGGAGTAGAAGTGATTCCAATTGAAGTGATGCATGGCGATTTACCAATCTTAGGATTTCGTTTTGGGAACATGGCGTATTTAACAGATATAAAAACAATTTCTGATACAGAAAAAGAAAAATTGAAAGATTTAGATGTTTTAATTGTAACGGGTTTACGAAAAGAACCACATAGAACTCATTTTAATATAGAAGAAGCTTTAGCTTTTATTAATGATGTTAAACCTCAGAAAGCATATTTAACGCATATAAGTGAAATGTTAGGATTTCATGCAGAAGTTGAAAAAGAATTACCAGAGAATGTTTTCTTAGCCTATGATGGTTTAACGCTAGAGACTAGTTTGTTGATTTGAATTGAAGCGTGTATTTTTTCTTGTAATACAAATTAAATAATGATGCTCTAGAAATCTTTACATCATCATTTATGGTAACTTCAAACTGCTGATTTCCAGAAATTTCACTAGAAAGTTTATTAAGCTGTTTTGTTATTTTACTCAATAATTTATTATTATACGTTTCTATACTGCTGTTAGCTAAAATAGGTAACGAATTCATAATCATTAAAAATTCATATCCATTATCAGTACTATATTTTGGAGTTTGTTTAGGAATTCTATTTAAAGTGATTAATTTCTTTAACTTAAAAAACTCATTTATTAATTGCCTTTCTGTTTTTGAAGTATCTAATTTAATCAAGCAAAACATTTTTAAGGAAGCATTTTCGTTAATGTTGATAAAATCAAGAATACTTTTATCTGTGAATTCTATATTTAAAAATTTTGCACTTTCAGAATAAAAATACGATTCAGGAAATGTTTGTTTAATTTTTGACGCTAAATCTACATAGTATTTCTTTATACTTTTTTCACTAGAATCTCTTGTCCATGTTGTTCCATCTGCTTTCTGGAACGAAGTTACTCCGTAGGTAATTTCTACTCCATAATATTCGGCTGGTAATTTTAAAAAACAACCATCAGGTTCTCTAGAAACATCAGTATCAGAATAAAAATAATTGATTTTTGGAGCATCATTTACCGTTTGACCAAAGCTGATTACTGTGATAAAACAAAAAAGTAGTGAAAATAAGAATCTAATTTTCATAAAGTTAGTTGACTTAGTAGTTGCTTACGAAAGTACTAGAAATATAAAACGGAGGCAAATTAATTTACTTTTATAATCGTTTCTCAATCCAACTTTTAAAACTATAAAAGTTTTGAGGAGTAACCCCATGACCAACAGGATATTCGGAATATTCATTTGTACAGCCTAATTCATCAAGAATTTTTGGTGCTTTTCTTGCCCAATCTATTGGTAAAACTTGATCAACAGTTCCGTGAGAAATATAATAATCCGTTTTTATTTCTAAAGATGAGAAATTAGAAGGAAGTAATTCTTCATTAATATAACCGCTTAAAGCAATCACATGCTGTACTTTATCAGGATGTAAAAAGCTTAATCCGTAACTTAAAATTGCACCTTGACTAAAACCTAATAAAAAAGTATTGTCTTTATCGGTGTTGTATTTAGTTTTGATTTTGTCAATAAAACTAGCAATTTTAGTAATGGATTCTCTTGCCTGCACTAAATCAGAAAACTTACCGTTCTGATCATCAAAATTAATAGCATACCATGCATAACCTCCATAACCCATTTCATAAGGGGCTCTAGCGCTGACTATTAAAAGTTCGTCAGGTAATTCTGAAGCAAAAGAAAATAAGTCTTCTTCGTTACTTCCATAACCGTGTAAAAGAATTAATAAAGGCGGATTTTTAGAGTCAGTTTTCGTCTCTCTAACAATATAATTTAGCATTGTAAATATATTTTCAGTTAGTTGTTTAATACTAATTTATTATTGGCAAAAATACCATACGCTATTCCAGATAAGTTTTTGCCAAGAAAAACACTATTTTTTGATGTAGATAAAATGTTTTCTCTGTTAAAAGAGTATGATTTTTTTGTGCTGAATAATGATAGTTCTGCAATATTTCCTTCTTCTATAGCATTATTTTCAATACCGAAAATATATTTCGGATTTGTGGTAATACAGTTTATATACTCTTCTGGATCAAAAATTGAATTTAAGGCTCCAATAGCGCTTTCTAAACCGATCGTTCCGTTTTTAGCATTAGAAAATTCAACTTTTTTATTTTCAATATCAATAGGGTTGTGGTCAGATGTAATAACGTCTATTACTCCAGAAGTAACAGCTTTTTGTAGGGACTTCACGTCTTTTTTTGTTCTTAAAGGCGGTGTTAGTTTTGTGTTGCTATCAAAACCTTCTAGTTCATCATCGCTAAGTAATAAGTTTGCAATTGTTACACCACATGTTACTTGTAATCCTTTTTTCTTCGCTTGTTTTATTAATGTAGCAGAATTTGCTGTAGAAATTGTTGGGATATGTAATTTTCCACCAGTATATTCAAGTAAAAATAAATCCCTAGAAATTTGAAGTTCTTCAGCTAAAGCAGGAATTCCTTTCAGTCCTAATCTTGTGCTCGTATTTCCTTCGTTTACAATGCCTTCTCCTGCAATTGAATTATTTTGAGGAAAACTCATCACTAATCCATTAAAATTTTGAGCATATAACAGCGCAATCTTTAATAAATTATCATTTTCTATAGGTTTGTTATAATCCCCAAAAGCAATAGCCCCAGACTGTTGCATATCAAATAACTCAGCAATATCAATTCCTTTACCACCTTGAGTTAAAGCGCCTATTGGGTGTAAATTTGTGGCTGCACTTTTAGATTTGTTTATTAAATATTCTATTGAAGATTTATTATCTATAACTGGATTTGTGTTAGGGTTAACCGCCACACGTGTAAAACCACTTTTTGCAGCTACTTCTAGTCCGTTTTCTATAGTTTCTCTTTCTTCAAAACCAGGTTCACCAAACGAAACGGAAGTGTCAAACCAGCCGCAAGAAACATGTAAATCTTCTAAATCAACAACAGTGTATTCTTTTTTGATAGGAATAGCATTGTCAATTTTTTTAATCTTTCCGTTACTAATTAAAATGTCTTTTTGTTTCTTGTGGTAAGAGCTTGATGGGTCTATTATTGTAGCCGATTTTAACAGCGTAGTCATGGTTTGAAGAATTTTAAAATTAAAATTTCCAGGAGCAAAGATACAATTGCTAACGCTAAAAACCATTTCCAAAGCCAACGAACTTCATTTTTTTTGTTCATTTCTTTAAAAACATCTTCAATAGAGCTGTGAATAGTGATGTTACTCTTTTCTTTTTTCAGCGCATTTAAGTCTAAGAATTGCAGTCGACTTTCATGTTTAGGGTAATTATAGGCTGCAGTTTTTAATGTGTCTTTTTTATTGATGATGTATTTAAACCCATTAGAATTAGGTCTTTTCTCAGTATTTATTGTTGTTTTATTTTGATATGATTGCTGTAGCGGAATAAATGAGTCTTCTTTATCTGTAATAGTAATTATATCATTGCTGCTTAATTTTCCACTGATATCAATTTTATTAGCCTCGCCTATGGTGTAATATAATTTTGGGTATTTTAAACTGTTTAATCCAATATTGTAAAAAATTGGCACAATTAAAGGAGAGTTTGTAAAATTACTTATTCTTTTGTCTAAAGAAGAACTAGCCCAATATAGGGTTGATTTTTTTAGTTTAATTTCTTTAATAAAACCTGTGTTGTTTTGATAAGAAACAATATTGTTTGAATTTCTAAATAAAGTAGGGTAGTAGCTGTTACTAACTGGATATTGGAAATTTTTAATGTTTTTTGAGAAAACATTATTAAATATTGGATGATTAAAATTAATGGAAGTTATTTTTAAGCTGTCTTTTTTTAGTGTGTTTACTTTTCCAAGGTTTAAATCTTTAAAAAATTGATTATAAGAGTCAACTTTTATATTTTCTGAAGGAATAATAATAATGGTTCCGCCATTTTTAGAAAACTCTTGTAAGCTGGTTGATAAATATTTTGGAACTTCTGTAAGTTCATTTAAGATGATTAAATGCTGATTTGTAATCGTATTATAATTTAGATTTTGGAGACTAAATTGTGATAGGTTAAATTCTTCTTTTTGATATATTTTTGAAATAAAATCAGCTTCTTTTCCTATCGTTAAAATGTTCGATTTTTTGTTTGAATTGATTGTGAAAAAATATGAATTATCAAAAGTGAAAGTGTCGTTAAAAGTTACAGTTATTTTTCCTGTAAATTTTGTAGTTTTTTGGGTAGGGAAGGAGAGGGTTTTAATAGTGTTTTTTTCTATAGAAAATGATTGTTTGCTAATCAGTTTTTTCTTGTTGAAAAGTGCGATCGGAATATTAGTTTTTTCTTCACCTTGATTTTTCACTATAATTTTAACTGTAAAATTATTGGCTTTTAGATCATCAATGTAAACACTGTCGATAGAAATGTTGTTTTTTAATGAAGAGTTCAGTTTTATGAAGGAAATATCGCTATTTACATTTGTAAACTCATTTTTATAAGTATTCTGAAAATCAGATATTAATATATTTTTATTTAAAGTGTTAGTTTTATTACTTGTGCTGTTGTCAATTTTTAACAAAACATCACTAATTTTTAAGGTATTAGAAGTGTTTTTGACTTTTAGTAACTTTTTTTTAAGCTCTTCAGATGTTAAATCAGTATAATAATCATCATTTGTGAGTAAATTAAATTTATCCTGACTCGAAATATTCTCAATTATTTCTTGAATACTTACTTGTAATAAATCTCCTTTTTCACCTTTAGAATTTAGACTTAAAGAATTATCTAAATATATGAAATTATTTTGTTTTTGTTCAACTTTTTTATTGCTAAAATAAGGTTGAGAAAAAGCAAAAAGTATCGCAGAAAATAATAACAGTCTATTTGCTAAAATAAGCCACTTTTTTAACTGAGAACTTTTACGAGTTTGTAAGGTTATTTTCTTTAAAAAAGCAACATTTGTAAAAGGTGTTTTTTTAAACTTTTGTAATTGAAAAAGGTGTACTAAAATTGGTATAATTAGTAGCGCTAATAAGTATAAAATTTGTGGGTATTTAAATTGCATTTAATTATTAATATTTTGCAGGGCCAATTTTTTCTGAACTTTTTTTAATAAACAGACGTAAGTCTTCGTTTGCTTTTTCTAAATCTACTTTTCTTAAATACATCATATGTCCACTTCTGTATCCTTTAAAGCTCATTCTATGTTTCATTTTTCCGCTTGGATCAATTTTCCCCATAGTATATTTAGCAACAGAATACGTAGTAGCACCGTCATAGTAGCCAGATTGAACTAATACTTGTAAGTAGGGATTCTGTGCCATCGCTTTACGTAAGTTTTCTCGAGCGTTTTCTTTTTCAAAATCCCAAGGTCGTACTGGTCCAAACATATTATATTTTACATCTGTCTTAAATTTTAAAATATTCTGAGTATAATAATTGATTGCTGGAGTAAAAGAATGCAGCCATGACGTTAACTCTGGACTATAATCTGGTCTTGTGCCAACTTCTTGTCTATCAATACCTAAATACCTGCTATCTAGGCGACCAATTGTTTTTCCGTTTACATCACGCAGTAATTCTTTCCAGAAAAAACTTGGAGGCATTTCTAAATTTTGTTGTAATAATACACGTTTTTTTATACCTGTTAAACGAGCCATTTTTTCTGCCACATTATTTCTTTCAGAATCAGAAATATTTCCACCTTTAGAAATTGCTGGTAGTAATTCGTTGTATGAAAATCGTTCAGCTTCAGGTAAAATTTCTTCTAAATCTTTATTTTGCAGATCTTTAGGTAACATTTTATGATACCAAGCTGTTGCTGTAAAGTAAGGTAAATTCATAGCTGAATCTTCAGAACCACCTGTTCTAATAATTTTATAATCTGCAGGAGAAACCATAATTACTCCATTAAGGTACATCCATTGTCTATTTTGTAATTCGTTTGCTAACTGCATAACACGTGTACCTCCGTAACTTTCTCCAATAATATATTTTGGCGATAACCACCTGTTATTTCTTGTAATAAAAGTGTTTAACCAATCTGCTAAGTATTTTGCATCCGCATTTACACCAAAGAAATATTTTTTATCCAATTTTTCTCCTTTTTTAACAACTGGACGAGAATATCCAGTATTTACAGGATTTATAAAAACGATATCTGCTACGTCAAGAACAGAATATGGATTGTCCTTTATTCCGTATGGTTGAATTGGGTTTCCTTCATCATCAATTTTTAAAACTTTTGGACCCGTATATGCGATATGCATCCATACTGAAGCAGAGCCAGGTCCACCATTAAAAGACATAACAAGCGGTCTTTTTGTTTTATTTTTTATATCTGTTCTAGTGTAATAGGTATAGTATAAAGAAGCTACAATTTTACCATTTTCATTCCAAACAGGCTGCATACCTGTCATTGCTTTATAGGGAATTTTTTTTCCTTTAATGGTTACCGAATTTGTAGTGGTAACTATTGTGTCTAAAGGAATTCTTGGGTCTTGTGCATTTGCATTATAAATAAAAACAAACGATAGAATATATAATAGTCTTTTCATGATTAAAATATTTAAAAGACTAATTTAATTTAAAAAAGAGAAAGAATAATACCGTTGTTAACTTCTAATTAAAACTTTTCGAAAACACCTAAGCCAAATAATGCAAAATCATATTTTGAAGGATCATTTTTATCAAAATCTCTTAAAATAAGATCTAATTCTTCAACGGCTTTCCAATCGTTTTGTTTTCTAGAAAGGATTTTTAATTTTCTAGCGATATTTCCTGAATGTACATCTAACGGACAGGATAAATTTGATGGGTTGTGAGTTTTCCAAATTCCAAAATCTACACCAACAGTATCATTTCTAACCATCCAACGTAAAAACATGATGATGCGTTTGGAAGCTGAGTTTTTTAATGGATCAGAAACATGTTTTGTTGTTCTTTCTGGGTGTGGAATTTCAAAAAACAATTTTTTAAAACTAGCTATACTTGTTTTATAATTTGAAGTGTTATCTTTTATTGATAAAGCGCTTTCTATTCCGTTATGATTTTTGTAAATATTTTGAAGAGAAGTGATAAAATACTGAAAATCAATAACATTAAATGTTCGGTGTACAAAATTCTCTATAGAATCTAAATGATTTTTTTTATGATTTAGGATAAAATCATAAGGTGAATTCCCTAATAGCTCCATCATTTTAGAAGCATTTTTGATAATCATTTTTCTATTTCCCCAAGCAATTGTAGCGGTTAAAAAACCTGCAATTTCTATATCTTCTTTTAAAGAAAATTGATGTGGAATTTGAATTGGGTCAGATTCTATAAACTTTGGTTGATTGTATAGAGAGACTTTCTCTTCTAAGAATTCTTCCAGTTCTATTTGGTTCATTGTTATAATTTAAAACCGAACTTAAAACCAAGAGATATATTTAACAGGCTTCTTTTATTATAATCTCTAAAATAGTTTAAATCGAAAGTAGGAAAGTCGTCTAAGTCAAATAAACTATGTAGTGATTTATCATATTCTAAATTTATATGATCAAATCTTTTTGTTCTTATGCCTAAACCACCATAAAAATCAAAATATAACCTATTACCAATAGGAACAATCATTCCATATTTAAAATTAACAACTGTTACATTTTTATAAGTAGCAAAATCATCTCTTGTATAATTATATTGATATTTGTCTGTTCTTTCAGAATAATCTAAATAATCATTATACTGACTAACTATTTTGCGAAATTCTAATCCTATATATTCATTTGAATGTACGTTCTGAGTTAAATTAATGATGTTGTATACTTTTGTTTCCAACCTATACGTATATGCATTCTCTCTTAGGTAAGTAACATTGTGTCTTCGTAGTTTTTTGGTTCTTAAAAATGTACCGTATTCTGCACTGATACTAAAATTATTTTTCACAAAATATTCTACACCTAAAGTTGTCATTGGTATGGAGGTGAAATCAACTAGTTTTATTGGGGAAGTGTATATAAAAAGTTTATTTTTTGGAATTAAAGCTATTTTTTTGCTGCTTAGTTCTATTTTTTTTGAAAGACGATCTGTTATAAAATGTAAATTATGTTTATAAGTAAAACGTTTATCACTGAATAAATCTACTAGCATTCCAATACTATAAATACTTGTAATATTCATCCAGAAAAGAGGTGAGATTTTGTTTTCAAAATAAAAATCTCTCTTTAAACTATCCTTTAAAACTGTTACCTTTAAGTTTTTTTTAGAGCGAATAGGTCTTATTTTTATCTGCTTTTTATTAATTAGAATGGTATCTTTTTGGAAGATAATCTTACTTTCTTTATCTGCAGAAATTTTAACTACAGAAGTCTTTTTATTTAAAATAGTTGCACAAGAACTAAATATTAAAAGTGCAAATAATAATAAAGATAATTTTTTCATAACAGTGTTATATAATGATACCGTCTTTCATTGTTAACGTTCTATCCGCCATTTTAGCTAGCTCTTTATTGTGGGTAACCAATACAAAGGTTTGACCAAATTCATCTCTTAGTTTAAAGAAAAGTTCATGTAGGTTTTTTGCTGAGGCAGAATCTAAATTTCCACTAGGTTCATCGGCAAAAATTACTGATGGATCATTTATTAATGCTCTTGCGACGGCAACACGTTGTTGCTCTCCTCCAGAAAGCTCGTTTGGTTTATGATCTTCTCTATCAGTTAATCCTAAGAAAGCTAATAATTTTTTTGCTTTTTTTTCTGTTTCGGATTTGGATTTCCCACCAATAAAAGCGGGAATACACACATTTTCTAAAGCGGTAAACTCTGGTAGTAATTGATGAAATTGAAAAATAAAGCCGATATGTGAATTTCTAAATGATGAAACTTTAACATCGGATAATTCTTTAAGTGATATGTTATTTAATTCTAAATGATAATCTTCATTTTTAGTTGGCTTATCTAAAGTTCCTAAAATTTGTAATAGTGTGGTTTTTCCAGCACCAGAAGGGCCAACAATAGCAACTATTTCTCCTTTTTTAATATGAAGATTTACGCCTTTTAAAACTTCAATATCGCCAAAATATTTATGTATGTTTTTTGCTTTTATCATATTTTAAAATCAATACAACGAAAGTATTAAAAAGACTTGACTAAAAAATAAATCGGATAGACTTTTTACATCTTATCCGATTCATCACGTGGGAAAACAAATGTTAAAAAATATTTTTAATATTATTATAATCAATAAAATAAACTAATCGTAAAGAGAATATATGTTGATTAGGTTCTTCAAATAGGTTTTCTAAGTTTTGAAAAAAGTTAGGATTTGTATTGTCATTTTGGCTAAAAATAGAGTTTCGATAAAACGCAATTAACTGGCTACCAGGTGCAAACTGCCAAATATAATTTAAATCTAAATTCCAGCTATTAAAATTGACATCATGCATGTCAGAATAGTTGTTAGGAGTTAATAACCCCTCAGAAGTTAAATTATAAAATTGAGTATCATATGGTACTTTAGTCCAATTATGACGGAATGTTAATGATAATGAAGACATAGGACTAAAGGTGTATTTTCCAGAAATTGAATTTTCATAGGATCCTCTATCTCGTTGACCAAAAATAATATCGTTATTAACTTCGTTTACATAGCCTTGTTCATCATTAGATTGATTATACCTGAAGCTATAACTCAAAGAAAATTGATTGTTAAAACGATATCTTGGAGCGATTCTAAACCCATAATTTTCTCTTGGATTGTTTTTAAAGAAGGTGTAATACCAGAAATAATTAAAAGATAATTTTTTTCTTCTATCTGTATTTCCCCAATGATTTACATTAAAACGTAAAGGTGTTTCAAAGAAAACTCCACTAGTACTCCCTTGTCTTGGCTCAAAAAAATCTCTTCCTTTAGAACTAAAATTCAAATTACCTCCAAAATTAAAACGTCCCTTGGTATTAAACCAAGAGCCAATACCTACATTTGTACCTGTATAAGTGCCAGGATTGTGCAGCCAATTAACATTGTAATAAAGTGTAATACCTCCATTGTTAATATTGCCTGTTGGTTTTAGTATTCTATAGCCTAAAAAACCATAAAGTGTCTGCTCATTATTGCTAAAAAGAATTCCTAAATCATTTGGATTGTAATCTTTATTTTCAAAATTATACCCAATTTCACCTCGCCATTTTCCAGATTGTTTACCAATACTTGTATCAAAAGAATATCCAGTATTTGTTTCACTTGGATCATCAGAAATGTTTGTCATTTTAAAAGAACCATCAATATTGTAGTTACTCCCTTTGTCTTCTATATGCCAATCTAATGCTGTGGCATTTGCATCTCTAAATTTCCCGTCTCTAGTAACATTAGTGTTAATTAAAGACACGGAAGAGTTTTGATTAAATTGCTGGTCTAAGACCATAATATTATAGTTAGTAAATGGATTTGTGACTAATTCTCTGGTATTTCCAGTAAGTGTATCACGTACTTTTGCTTCTGTTTTAGCTGTAATAGCATTAAAAAAACCAATTCCTAACCCTTTTTTTGTACGTCCAGAAATTTTTACTGCATTTAACATATCAACTTTACCCGGGCTATCTGTAATTACCTCGTTGGTTGTTAATTGACTTTCTACATCAAATTGATCTGTTGGTGAGGCTCCAATTCTTCTAGAATAGAATAATCTTCCTTTGGTGAAAAGTTCTGTTCCTTCAGTGAAAAATTGTCGTTGTTCAGAAAATCGCTGTTCAAAAGGCCCTAAATTAAGCTCCACATTATCAAAGCCAGCTTGACTAAAATCAGGAATTAATGTTGCGTCTAGGGTGAAATTTTCTGTTAAACCGTATTTTAAATCCATACCAGCACTCCAATCACCTGTTGTATGTCCATCAAAAGTATTTGAGATTACTGATGCGTACGGGTAAAAAGATAGTCGTGTAGGTGGTTTAATATCTCTAAAATTTTCTACTAAGCCATCGTATTGTGTCCATCTTCCTTGTTGATTATCAATGTGATTCCAGGTGTAACGTGCATTTAAGTTTTTAATGTCTCTATGAAAATTAAATCCCCAAGATTGTATTGGTTTATTAGAAAAACGTAACGCACGATATGGGATTCTTATCTCAACAGTCCAAGAATCTTTATTAATTTTAAACCCACTTTCCCAAACACCATTCCAATTATAATCTTCATTACCATTAGAAACTTTTGAATCTGTTTGTACACCAGCAGCCGAAACAATAAACATATTTGGATTTTGACCGTCATCAATTGGATTGACCATGACCATAAAAAAGTCTGCATTTCCAAAATTATCTCTACTGGTAAATTCTGCTGGAATTTTTGTAGGGTCTGGATCATACATTAATGCGCTTATATAAATTGCATCATCATCGTACACAAGTTTTACTTCTGTTTTATGGGTATCAACTTCTGCCTTCCCATTATCAGGTCGCATCATGATAAAATCTTTTGCTATTTTTGCATTTTTCCAAGCTTCATCATCTAGAATTCCGTCTATTTTGGGCGCTTTCTCTATTCTTGTAGCCCCCATTTTTTTTCTATTAGTGTTTACTTGTGCAGATAATTGTATGATACTAAAGACTAATAATAGTGTAGTAATTAAAAACTTTTTCATGTTGGTTGTATGTTAGTTTTTTTAGCTAAATTATTTATGAATTATAAAAATGAATCATAAAATCATGTTAATTAACATAAGGACTAGGTAAACTTTAAAGTGTTACATTTTATAGATGTTAATTAAATCTTAAATTATTTTTAAGCTAAATTATTGGGTTTTTATACTGCTAAAAAATGATTTGTATTGAACTGTAAAAGATTTGTAGTGAATTGTTGATACTACTTTAAAAAAGCTATTTTTTATTCGATAATTATAGTAAGATTTTTAATATGGAATTTGTACTTTTGCTCACGATAAAATAATATTCTTACAAATGAATTTACACGAATATCAAGGAAAAGAGATTTTAAATAGTTTTGGCGTTAGAATTCAACGCGGTATTGTTGCTAGTACACCTGCAGAAGCAGTTGCTGCAGCTAAAAAATTAACCGAAGATACGGGTACTGGTTGGCATGTGATAAAAGCACAAGTTCATGCTGGTGGACGTGGAAAAGGTGGTGGAGTAAAGCTTGCTAAGAACTTACAAGAAGTAGAAAGCATTGCTGATGATATTATTGGAATGATGTTGGTTACGCCACAAACTTCAGCAGAAGGAAAGTTGGTAAATCAAGTTTTGATTTGTGAGGATGTATATTATCCTGGAGAATCTGAAACAGATGAATTTTATATGTCTGTTTTATTAAATCGTGGTACAGGTAGAAACATGATAATGTATTCTACGGAAGGTGGAATGGATATTGAAACAGTTGCTGAAGAAACTCCACATTTAATTTTTACTGAAGAAGTAGATCCAGGAACAGGATTATTACCTTTTCAAGCACGTAAAATTGCTTTTAACTTAGGATTATCTGGCGCAGCATTTAAAGACATGACAAAATTTGTGATGGCCTTATATACTGCTTATATTAAATCTGATTCTTCGATGTTTGAGATTAATCCAGTATTAAAAACATCTGATGATAAAATTATGGCTGTTGATGCTAAAGTTTCTTTAGATGATAACGCTTTATACAGACATAAAGATTATGCAGCTATGCGTGATTTACGTGAAGAGAATCCTATTGAAGTAGAAGCAAACGCTGCTGGTTTAAATTATGTAGATTTAGATGGTAATGTAGGTTGTATGGTAAACGGTGCTGGTTTAGCAATGGGAACTATGGATTTAATTAAAGAATCTGGAGGAGAGCCTGCTAACTTTTTAGATGTTGGTGGTACTGCTGATGCTGAACGTGTAGAAAAAGCATTCGGAATTATTTTAAAAGATTCTAATGTAAAAGCAATCTTAGTAAATATTTTTGGTGGTATTGTTCGTTGCGATAGAGTAGCGCAAGGTGTTGTAGATGCATATAAAAATATGGGTGATAAGATTAATGTGCCAATTATTTGTAGATTACAAGGTACAAACGCAAAAGAAGCAAAAGAATTAATTGACAATTCTGGTATGGAAATTATTTCTGCTACAGAATTTCAAGAAGCTGCAGATAAAGTACAAGAAGTATTAGAAGCTTAAATTCTTAGAAAATATAGTTAGTAAAAAACGCCTCATGAAAATGAGGTGTTTTTGTTTATTTTTACTACATAAATAATTTTCTTTTTTATTTATTTTTCACTCTTTTTAATATTGTCAATGAAGTTTTGAAACTGTTTACCATAGAGAGAATTCTTAACTTTCTCTGTTAAGCCCCTATTTATAGTGTCTAAGAATTTAATGTTTGCGTTTGCTAACTCTGTTAATGCTATATATGGAGCAGCTTCATATTCATTATTATTCATAGCAAAATTAACAGTGAACAGATAACTTCTTTTTAATAAGTTTTTAGATTTTTTAGCTACTTCAGCTATTTTAGTTTCGTCTTTACTAATTTTAGCATCAAAGTTTTCTTTAAGTAAATCTAATTGCTTGTTTTTAAATTGCTTATTTATTTTAAAATATCTTTCTAAAATCTCTTGATTTTTAGAACCTGTAATTTCGGTCTTTACTCCAAATTTTTCAAGGTTATCATTGATTGTTATAGTTCCTTGTTCACCAAAAAATAAAATTCGTTGTTCCTTGTTATTGGTGTTAAATGTCAAGTAGTACAATTCAGGACTTTCAACATTATCGGATAAAGTAAATATATTTGTACCGATTAATTTTAAAGAATCTACAGAAAATAAAGAGGTGTCTTTCATTTTTTGTAAATACAAAGTCCCTTTTTTTAGGCCTTTAATTTGACCAGAAACTATCATATTCCCTTCTTTCTTTGAAGTACATGATAATATAAAAATTGATGCTACTAAAATGAAGATATTATTTCTCATTAACCTAAATTATTTGATGTGCAAATATGCAGATTTTAAATTAAACTGTTGCTGATATTTCCATTAAAATGGTACATAAAATTGCACCTATTGTTCCAATGGCATAACCAAAAACAGCTAATAAAACTCCTACGGTTGCTAATGATGGGTGAAAAGCAGATGCTACAATTGGAGCAGAAGCTGCTCCACCTACATTTGCTTGACTACCTACTGCTAAAAAGAAGTACGGAGCTTTAATTATTTTAGCTACAACTATTAATAAAACAGCATGTATTGTCATCCAAACAATACCAATAGCAATTAAACCTAGATTATCAAAAATTAACGCTAAATCCATTTTCATACCAATGGTAGCGACTAAAATATATATAAACACACTTCCAAATTTACTTGCACCTGCACCTTCATAATTCTTAGCTTTTGTAAATGATAAAATAATTGCGATTATAGTAGAAATACTGATTAGCCAAAAGAAACTAGAACCTAAAAAGGTGAAAATATTTCTCCAAGTTTCAGAACCAATTCCTGCAACTAAATCTTTAAAAAACGAACTTAAATGACCTGCTGCAAAATGACCAAAACTAACAGTTCCAAATGCAATGGAAAGCATAATCATAATATCAGTTAAAGATGGATTTCTTTTTACTTTTTTTGTGAAATTAGATACTTTTTCTTTCAATTCTTCGATTGCAGAAGTGTCAGCTTTTAACCATTTGTTTATTCTATCTTTTTTACCGATTCCTATTAATAAAATTGCCATCCAAATATTAGCGACAACAATATCAACAAACACCATTCCTCCATATTTTGCTGGGTTGTATTGATAAATTTCAAGCATTGCAGTTTGATTTGCACCACCGCCAATCCAACTTCCAGCTAATGTAGAAAGACCTCTCCAAACGGCATCAAAATCTGCACCGCCAACAGTTTCTGGTGAAAAAACAGAAATTAATAATATAGCAATGGGTCCACCAATGATAATACCAATTGTACCTGTAAAAAACATAATTAATGCTTTCGAGCCTAAATTAAATATGGCTTTTAAATCAATACTTAATGTCATTAAAACTAAAGCTGCTGGTAATAAAAATCTACTAGCAACATAATAAAGTTGAGATTTGCTTTTAATAATTTCTCCTGCAGAATTTGTTGTTTCCCATTCGGGAGATATTATACCAGCTGTTGTGAAAATAGCTGGAATAAAATATGCCATAAATAACCCTGGTACAATTTTGTAAAATTTATGCCAAAACCCAGACTCTTTGCTTTCAGTATAAAAAACAAAACCAAGAGATAGCATTAGAATCCCAAAAACTATAGCATCATTTGTAAATGTTGGCATACTCACCTTTTATATTTTTCTTTTTTTGATATGATTTGTAGAAAATGAAACTCCTACTTGTAATCTATTAAAATTAGCATTAACAGTAGAAATATTCATATACCCTAACTGTAATTTTGTGGATTTAGAAATTTTGTATTTAAAACCAGCGCCCAGCCAATTCATTGTATAGGCTTGACCACTAAAATTAAAGAAAACTTCATCATAAACGTAGGCAGACCATTTATCATCTATTGGATGACTTAATCCTAATTGATAACGAATCCAATTATTAGTATTTGTCTTAAAAAAACGATGTTCTAGTCGAATTCTATGCGCAAAACTTAATTTTGAAATTTTATGACTTGCATAAAGGTCTTCGTAAATTCTGTGCTCATTTGCTTTACCACCATCAAGATCATAGGTTGCATCTGTATTTAAGAAAGCATATCCAGCAAGTACGCTAAAATGATCTGATAATTTATAGTTTAATCCAGCTCTTAATAACAATTGTTGCATGTCGTCTCCAAATTCAAAAAAGCGAAAATGAGCTAATGATTTAATTGTTAATTTTTCTGATAGTTTATGAGAACCTCCAAACATATACCATACTCCTAATTCTTTCTCTGCGTTGCTTTGTGCAAAATTTTGTGCTGTAAAAAGCAAGATGAAGCTTGCTAGTAATAATTTTTTCATTGATTAATCTAATTGATAGTTTTTAGTTTCTTTGAATGGCGAAATTATAATTTTTTCAGTTAAACTTTTATATGCTTTCCAATCTTTATTGAAAAAAGTATTGGTTTTTTCTAAAGCATCTTTTAAAGAGTTTTTAAACTGACGAATCAATTGTCTTTCTGTATCAGTTTGTTCGCCATAACGAGAACCTACATACCTTTTTGCTAAAAATAATCGTTGATTTACAGTAACTTCAGGATTTCTGGTAATTCCTTGTCGTTTATCAACCTTACCCAAATATATTGCTTGTAAAGAATCTATTTTTTTACTGATTTTTGAAGAGGCTTTTATTTGATCTTTATATTTCTTTTTATCCTCTTTTTTTAATTTTTTTGTAAATTCTTTTACAATATTTTTGCTTTCTGCCAATTGTTTTAATGCACCAGCCATTGTTTTTTGATACCCTTCTAATTCTTTACTAACTGCATATTTTTGATTTATTGCTGATGATGACATTTGCAATCTAGGATCAAAAGCAACTTTAATATTTTGTTCAGAAACTACGTCTCCAAATGTAGCCTTTACTCTATAAATACCAGGTTTAACAGTTACTCCAGATGGTTCACTAGATTGTTTTCTAACGGTTCTTGATGGTCTTGCAACACCTTTTTCTCTCATATACCAAACTCCTTGATGTATTCCGTTTTCTTTCGGAGTTTTCCTTTTAAGTGTTCTTATTAGTGTATTGCCCGAAAAGATTTCAAATTTTATAGAATCGTATTTGATACTTTTTTTGTCATCCTGAACTTTTTTCTGGATCTCATCCTTCTTTTTACCATTTACCTTTTCATCTTTCTTCTTTTTCTCTTCTGGTTTATTCACATAAAATTGCATCAATGCACCTCTAGATCTATTCTCTGCGTTATACAAAGCATCTCCACCAAATCTACTTCCTGTTGGTTGTTGATATCTTGCTTGATAAGCACTTGGTGGTTTAAAAAGCTTGAATTTATCTTTTAAGACAGCTTTGTTTTTAGCAATTGCTCTTAACGGACGAATATCATCTAAAACCCAAGCAGCTCTACCAAAAGTACCTATAACCAAATCGTGCTCTCTAGGTTGAATTATTAAATCTTTTACAGGAACTGTAGGGAAACCTTCTGTCCATTTTGTCCATTTATTTCCAGCATCAACAGAAATATATAGGCCGTCATCGGTTCCTAAAAACAATAAGTTTTTATTAATTGGATCTTCAATAATACAAAGGGCATAACTTTCTACATCATTTTCATCTACAATTCGCTCCCAAGTTTTTCCGTAATTTTTGGTTCTATAGGCATAAGGTGTATAATTAAAACGCCTATAATCATTGGCTACTAATAATGCCTCGCCTTTATTTTTATTAGACGCTTTTATCTGTGTTATCCAAGAATTTTCTGGCAATCCTTTTATGTTTTTAGCAACGTTTGTCCATGTTGCACCTCCGTTTTGAGTGATATGAACTTGTCCGTCATCGGTTGCTACCCATAACATGTTTTTTTCTATAACTGAAGGTTCTATTACTAAAACCGTACAATGATTTTCTGCTCCTGTAGCATCCATTGTTAATCCACCACTTTCTGCTTGTTTTAGTTTTTCTGGATTATTAGTTGATAAATCTGGTGAAATTACCTTCCAAGTTAATCCTTTGTCTGTTGATTTGTGCACAAACTGACTTCCAAAATATAACGTTGAATTATCAAATGGATCAATATTTATTGCAGCATTCCAGTTAAAACGTAATTTTACATTGGCGTCTACATGAGTTGGACGAACAGAATAATTATTCCCAGTTTTATAATCGTAACGAGAAACAAATCCTTGCTGACTCATAGACCATCCAAATCGAGAATCATCTTTATCGGGAACAACATCAAAACCATCGCCAAAACTAATTTCTTGCCAATACGAATTACGGATTCCTTGCGCTTTCCAAACATAAGCTGGTCCTCGCCAAGAACCGTTATCTTGCATTCCTCCATACACATTATACGGAAATTCATTATCAACATTTATATGATAAAATTGCGCTACAGGTAAGTTGCCAATAAATCTCCAGGTTTTTCCACCATCTTTAGTAATGTTTAATCCGCCATCATTTCCATCTATCATAAATTTACCATTGGTAGGATGAATCCACCATGCATGATGATCTGGATGTACGCCATTATTTGCTCTATAGGCTGGCATTAATTGATTCCATGATTTCCCGCCATCTTGCGAAACATTTACATAGGTAAAAACTGTATATAATTTGTTTTCATTAATAGGATCTACATATATTTCTGAATAATAAAAAGGACGGTTTCCAATACCTCGTTTATTACTTACCATTTTCCATTTAAAGCCACCGTCTTCACTTTTGTAGAGTGCATTTTTCTTAGCTTCAACCAACGCATAAATTACATCAGGGTTTGAGCGAGAAATTGCAACGCCAATACGTCCTAAATCGCCTTTAGGAAATCCTTCTTTATCAGTAATTTTTTTCCAATTTTCTCCACCATCATGAGTAATATATAATCCACTTCCTTTTCCGCCAGATTTAAAAAACCAAGGATCACGCTTATGTTCCCACATGGCAGCAATCAATTTATTAGGATTTGTTGGATCCATAATTAAATCTGCAGCACCCGTTTTTATATTATTGTAAAGTATTTGTTTCCATGTTTTTCCACCATCTGTGGTTTTATAAACTCCGCGTTCTTTATGTTCTCCCCAGGGAGATCCAATAGCGCCAACATAGACAATATCTGGATTTGTAGGATGAATAATAACACGATGAATGTGACGTGTTTTTTCTAATCCCATCGCTTTCCAAGTTTTTCCAGCATCTAAAGATTTGTAAATTCCGAAACCACCATTTAAACTATTTCGTGGGTTTCCTTCTCCTGTTCCTGCCCAAATAACACTTGGATTTGATTGCTGAATTGCTAAAGCCCCAATCGAAGCAGTTAATTCTTTTTCGAAAATTGGATCCCATTTAATTCCGCCAGAAGTTGATTTCCAGATTCCACCAGAAGCAGTACCAACATACATAATGTCAGGATTGCTTTCTACAACATCAATGGTTGTTACACGACCAGACATTCCTCCTGGCCCAATATTTCTTGGTTTCATGTTTTTAACTAAATCCATAGAAAACTCTTGACTAAGGAGTAGGGAAGTAGTTAAGAAAAATATAAGTGATAGTAGTTTTTTCATTTGTATTTGAATTGAATTTTAATGCTCCAAGATACAAAAAGAAAATGTCCAATAAAATTGGACATGAAATATAATTTATAAAAAAGTTAGAGGTTTATTCATCTTTCTTTTTAGGGGCTCTTTTGGCATCTTTTAAAGACTGCATTAGCATCCATTCTATTTGTCCGTTGGTAGAGCGAAATTCATCTGCAGCCCATTTTTCAATGGCCTTTATCATGTCTTCGTTAACGCGGAGTGCAAATGCTTTTTTCTTTGCCATATTGTTTTATAATAATGATCCTATTAATTGAAAAGTATATACAATTATAAATAAAATGAAACGTATCATAGTTATTGAATTTTGTTTTTATAAGTTTCTAGTACTTGTATTGCTTTTTCTTTATGTTGTGTGCCAATCAATAATTTCTTTCCAGTTTTTAGTTCTAGTTGAATCCCAACATCTCCAGAAACATTAATAGCAATCCCTTTTTCTTTGTTCCAAAGAGCACCACCTTTTAATCCCCAGCCACCATAATCTCCAATTGGATCATAATTTCTAACATATGCCTTAGATATGCCTGACCACTGAATTGTTCTTAGTCTAAAATGAAAAGGAAAAAACTGATAATGTATTCCTTTTTCATCGATCCTAGTTGTTAATTTAAAAAAGAAAATAAAAGAAAGCGAAATAATAATAACGCCTAATGTTAGTAAAAACTCATTGGTGGTCATGCTTGAGTTTTCTTCCATATATTCTTTTGTTATTAATAGTATTGGAACGATAACACTAATAATTAACAGCGCTATAAGCCAAGTTTGTGTAAAGCGTTGTTCTTCTTTAAAAATTTTCATTTTATCTATTTTTATCTCTTTCAAAAAGTATACCACCAGTATTTTGAAATATTGAGTGTACAACCCAACCTTCTCGAGCGTTTTGATTTAAAAGGTCTTCATACTTTTGAGTTCTGTTTTTCCATCCTAATTTTGGCGATACTATTTTATATTCTTTCATTATTCTAAATTTTTGTTGTCTTTAAATATTGTAAAAGCTAATAGAATCCCAATTATTGTTCCTGTTATAGAACCATAAACTGTGCTTAGTGCAATATTATTAGTTACAGCGCCAATTGTTGTACCAATAGAAGTACCTAATGCCACACCAATACCAATTGCTAGTATTTGTTTATTATTCATTCTAATGGCTTAATGTTCCTGCATTTACAACTGGAGAAGCTTCCTTATCACCACATAAAATAACTAATAAATTACTAACCATAGCGGCTTTTCTTTCTTCGTCTAAATCAACAATTTGTTTTTTGTTTAATTCTTCTAAAGCCATTTCTACCATTTCTACGGCCCCTTGTACAATTTTATGTCTTGCAGCTACAATAGCAGTTGCTTGTTGTCTTTTTAGCATAGCACTTGCAATTTCTTGTGCATAGGCTAAATATCCAATTCTAGCTTCTAAAACTTCAATTCCTGCAATTGATAAACGCTCTTCCAGTTCTTTTTCTAAGGCTTCACTTACTTCGTTTACACTAGAACGTAAAGTGATGTCTTCTGCATGTCCTTCATCAGCAAAATTATCATATGGATACATACTTGCTAACTTTCTTACAGCTGCATCAGTTTGAACTCTTACGAAATTTTCGTAATTATCAACATCAAAAGCTGCTTTATATGTATTGGTAACTCGCCATACTAAAATGGTAGAAATCATGATTGGATTTCCAAGTTTGTCGTTTACCTTTAAACGTTCGCTATCAAAGTTACTTGCTCGTAAAGAGATCGTTTTTTTCTTATAAAGTGGATTTGCCCAATACAAACCATTTTCTTTGATAGTACCTACATATTTACCAAAAAGTAAAATTACTTTTGAAGTATTCGGATTTACTAAAATAAATCCAAAGAATGTTATAAAACCTATAAATACTGAGATTAAATAGATTGGTGTTTCATTTACTATACATAATGTAATACCTCCAAAAAACAACAATAAAGCTATAACTAGCATTAGGTATCCGTTTGTGAGTTTAATAATTTTCTCTGCCTTCATAAGTGTGAATTTAATATGATATTAAAATGATATCACAAAGATATAAGTTAATTTTTGATATTTCCAAATTTTTATGCATTTATTTTTATATTTTAGCAATAATTAATACATAAAATTTTTTCTTATGAAAATTCGTCTTCTCTTTATTTTGAGTTATATATTCATTACTTCAAGTTCTTTTGCAACAGATGATATTTGGGGCCCAACTGGACATAGAGCAACTGGGAAAATTGCAGAAATGCATTTAACTAAAAAAGCAAAAAGACAGATTGATAAATTATTAAAAGGCGAAAGTTTAGCATTTGTTTCTACGTATGCAGATCAGATAAAATCCGATAGAAAATATAGTAAATATTATCCATGGCATTATGTGAATTTTCCTTTGGATGGAAGTTATGAAACTTCAGAAAAAAATCCAAAAGGAGATATAGTTACTGGGGTAGCACACTGTGTAAATGTGTTAAAAGATAAAAATAGTACTTTAGAAGATAAACGCTTTTTTTTAAAGATGTTGGTGCATTTTATGGGGGATTTACATCAACCGATGCATATTGGACAGAAAGAAGATAAAGGTGGAAATACGATACAAGTACAATGGTTTAAAAGAGGCACGAATCTGCACAGAGTTTGGGATGAAAATATGATTGAGGAATGGAACATGAGTTATTTAGAATTGGCAAATAATGCTGAAGATTTATCAAAAGAACAAATCAAAGCGATTGAAAAAGGATCTGTGATAGATTGGGTGTATGATACTCATAAAATTACTAAGAAAGTATATAAATCTGTTAAGCAAGGTGAGAATTTGCGTTATAGATATTCATATGTATATTTTCCAATTGTAAGACAGCAATTACAAAAAGGAGGCATTCGTTTAGCAAAATTATTGAATGATATATTTTGTTAGAAGCTGTTAATCATTCGTTAATTCTTTTTTATCATAAGAATTTATCACTAATTTTATAAAATATGAAGTCATTCCTTTTTTTATGTAGTGTTTTATTTATTGTAAGTTCTTGTAAAACAGAACCTAAAAAAGAAGTAAATAAAATTGCAGAAGTAGCTACTTCTATAGCCATTGAAACTGTTAATTATGAAAAATTAAAGCCATTATTACATCTTATGAATGATAAGACGTATGTGATTAACTTTTGGGCGACTTGGTGTGCGCCTTGTGTGAAAGAATTGCCAGAGTTTGAAAAGTTACATGCCAATTATAAGGATAAAAACGTTGAGGTTATTTTGGTGAGTTTAGATTTTCCAAAACAAGTTAAAAAACGATTAATACCATTTATTATTAAAAATAACATACAATCTAAAGTGATTCATTTTGAAGATAAGGATGAACAATTTTGGATAAAAGACATTGCAGATAATTGGACGGGGGCGTTGCCAGCTACATTAATATATAATGCTAAAAAAAGAAAGTTTTATGAGCAATCATTTGATTATGAAACATTAGAAAATGAATTAACCCCCCACCTAAATATATAAATTATGAAAATTTTAAAATCACTAGTAGTACTTTTAGTTTTTACTGGATTAACAGCTTTTACTATTAATAATTCAAAAGGATACAAAGTAGGAGATGTAGCATCAGATTTTTCGCTTAAAAACATTGACGGAAAAATGATCTCTTTGTCAGATTATTCAACAGCAAAAGGATATATTCTTGTTTTTACTTGTAATACATGTCCATATTCTGTTTCTAATGAAGATCGACTAATCGCTTTAGATAAAAAATATAAAACTAAAGGATATCCTGTAATTGCAATCAATCCAAATGATCCAGCAGCAAGAAAAGGAGATAGTTTTGAAAAGATGCAAGTTAGAGCTAAAGAAAAAGGGTTTACGTTTCCTTATTTATTGGATGAAGGTCAAAAAGTATATCCAAAATATGGAGCTACAAAAACACCTCATGTATATATTTTAAATAAAAATAAAGGAAAATTAATTGTAGAGTATATTGGTGCAATTGACGATAGTTCTAGAGATGAGTCTAATGTTTCTGAACGTTTTGTTGAAGATGCAGTAGATGCGTTATTACAAGGAAAAAAACCTAAGAAAACATATACCAGAGCAATTGGTTGTTCAATTAAAACCTTATAAATTAAGGATTGTGAAATTATAAAGCGAACTGAAAAGTTCGCTTTTTTTTATTCAGTAACTTTTAGTCTTGCTTTTGCAGTCACATCAACATCAGCATACGTATTATTTAAATATTTTAAATATCCAGTAATAGCAATCATCGCAGCATTATCTGTTGTGTATTGAAATTTAGGAATAAAAGTTATCCATCCTATATGTTTTTCAGCTAATTGTAACCGTTTTCTAATTTCTGAATTAGCAGAAACACCGCCAGCTATTGCAATATTGGTAATTCCTGTTTTTTTAACTGTGTTTTTAAGCTTGTCCATTAAAATTTCAACAATTGTGTGCTGAATTGAAGCACAAATGTCTAGAAGATTTTCTTTAATGAAATTTGGGTTTTCTTTTACATTTCTTTGAATAAAGTAAAGAATACCCGTTTTTAATCCGCTAAAACTAAAATCTAAATCACCAACCTTAGGTTTTGTAAATGTAAATGCTTTCGGATTTCCTTGTTGCGCATATTTATCAATCAATGGGCCGCCCGGATAAGGTAATCCTAATATTTTTGCAGATTTATCAAATGCTTCACCAACTGCATCATCAATTGTCTCGCCTAAAACTTCCATGTCAAAATGATTTGAAACTTTTACCAATTGTGTATGTCCGCCACTAATGGTTAAACAAACAAAAGGGAAAGGTGGAATTTTACTGTCCTCTTCAATAATAAAGTGTGCTAATATATGTGCCTGCATGTGGTTTACATCAATCAATGGAATATCCAATCCCATTGCTAATGATTTTGCAAAAGAAGTTCCCACTAGTAAAGATCCCATGAGCCCTGGACCACGTGTAAACGCAATAGCGTTTAAATCTCTTTTATCAATTCCCGCTTGTTCAATCGCTTGCTGCACAACAGGAACAATATTTTGTTGATGTGCTCTTGAGGCTAATTCAGGGACAACTCCTCCATATTTAGAATGTACTTCTTGGTTGGCAACAATGTTGCTTAAAACACGTCCGTTACAAATTACTGAAGCACTCGTATCGTCACAAGAACTTTCAATCCCAAGAATGTATGTTTTAGTTGTGCTCAAAAAAATGTTTTAGAATGCAAAAATATTCATAAATACGTTAGATTTTCGTTAAAAATGACTTTTCTTTGTAGGTATTGGCAATATTTTTGATACTTGCTAAGTATCTTTGTAAATAAAATAATCGTTATCAAAAGAATAGGCAAAATACTACTAAAAATAATAAAGTACCTAGTGCTTTTTTTATTGCTTATAAGTCTTTTATCTTCCTTACCATTAGTACAGACAAAATTAGCAAAGTATGCTACTGAAAGATTGAATAATGATTTTGGTACTAACTTGGTGATTAAAAAAGTTGATTTTTCCTTTTTAGGAAAAGTAACTTTGAAAGGTTTAGAAATAAGAGATCATCATAAAGACACGCTTATTTTTGTAGATAAACTTAATACATCAATATTAAACGCAAAAAATATTCTAGATAATAAAGTAGATTTAGGAAGTATTTCTATAGAAGGCTTAGATTTTGTTATGAAAACTTATGAAGGAGAACAGAATGATAATTTAAGTGTTTTTATTGATAGCTTTGAGGATGATAAACCAAAAGATAGCATCAGTACGCCTTTTATATTAAAGACTTCAAATATTTATATTGATAAATTAAATTTTGTTTTTAAGGATGGAAATAAGAAAGACTCCATTCAGTTTGAGGCTAAAAATGGTGGAGGAACTTTACAAGATTTTAAAGTAGAAGGTCCTAATGTTTTTACTAAAATAAGAGGGTTGTATTTTGTAGATAATAGAGGTTTAAAAGTAACTAATCTAACATCAGATTTTACGTATACAAAAACATCTATGGATTTTAACAACACTACGTTGCAAACTCCAAATTCTAAATTGGCTGCTGATATCCATTTCTCATATAAAAGAGAAGATTTACAACACTTTAATGATAAGGTTGTTTTAACTGCAAATTTTAAAAAGAGTAGCTTCTCTGTAAAAGACATTAGAAAATTATATAACGAAATTGGAGGTAATGATGTTTTAAATTTTACTGGAAAAATTAAAGGAACTCTTAATAATTTTAGTGCAAATAATGTTAGAATGTATTCTAAAAACGGAATGCAAATTATTGGCGATTTAGCTTTTGTAAATGCTTTAAACAATGAACGAGGATTTATTTTTGATGGGAATTTAAAGAAAGTTTCAGCAAATTATAATCAGTTAGTTAATGTATTACCAAGTCTCTTGGGTAAGGCATTGCCAACAGAGTTTAAACGTTTTGGGAATTTTAATTTATCAGGAATTACTAAGATTACACCAGATTATTTAGAAGCAACATTAGATGTAGATTCTAAAATTGGAAATATAATTTCAGATTTGCAGTTAACTAATATTGACGATATTGATAACGCAGCATATAGCGGAGAAGTAGAATTTAATAATTTTGATATTGGTGTGTTTTTTAACGATCCATTATTTGGAAAAGTATCTTTAAAAGGAGATGTAAATGGAAGCGGATTTAAAGTAGAAAACATTAATACGAGTTTTATTGGTGATGTTTATCAGTTAGATTTTAATGATTATTCTTATAAAAATATAAAAGCAAACGGACAATATCAAAACAACCTTTTTGATGGTGATTTAAGTATTGATGATGAAAATTTAAAAATGAATTTTAAAGGGTTAGCAGATTTATCATCCAGCATTCATAAGTTTGATTTTGATGCTGATATTAAACACGCAGACCTTAAAAAAACACATCTTTTTAATAGAGATAGCATAGCTGTTTTAAAAGGAAATATTGTTTTAGATGCAGATGGAAATACACTAGATGATATTGTTGGAAAAGCAATCTTTAAAAACATTTCTTATACAAATCTTAAAAAAGAATATTTGTTTAAAGAGTTTCGTGTTTCATCATCAATAAAAGACAGCGTAAAAACAATTGATGTTGACTCTAAAGATATTGTAAAAGGGTATTTAAAAGGTAAATTTACGTTTGATGAATTACAGCCTGTAGCTCAAAATGCTTTAGGAAGTATTTATACAAACTATAATCCGTATCCAGTACAACCGCATCAATTTTTAGATTTTAATTTTACAGTATATAATCAGATTGTAGATGTTTTTTTCCCAAAGATTTCCGTCGATAACAATACAAAGATTAAAGGGAAAATTAAAGCAGATAAAAATCAATTAAAATTAACACTTTCGTCACCCAAAATAGTTGCTTATAGTAATAAAATTGAAAACCTTGTTTTAAGAACTGATAATCAAAATAAATTATATAATACACATTTAACTGCCGATAAAATTAATACGGATTATTACAAAGTGTCAAAATTAAACCTTATCAATAGGACTGAAAATGACACGTTATATTTTAAATCGATTTTTAAAGGAACTGAGAAAATAAGAGAAAACTATAACCTAGATTTTTTCTATACCATTAATCCAGAAGGTAAATCTGTTATTGGATTTGAAAAATCATCTTTCGATTATAAGCATAATACTTGGCAAATAAATCCTACCAAAAAATATAAAAACAAAGTTACTTTCGATTTAAAAAATAATGAGTTTGACTTTAGTGATTTTCAATTAGTTTCTAATCAGCAAAAAATAAATTTTACTGGGAAGTTAAAAGGAGATAATCAAAAAGAATTAACTGCAGATTTATCTAATGTGGCATTAGAAAGTTTCTTGCCAGAAATAGATAGTTTAGCTTTAAAAGGAACATTAAATGGTAAGGTTGAGTTTTTACAGAAAGATGGATTATACAAGCCAGAAGGTTTATTAGAAATAAATGATTTTGAAATTAATAAATTTAAACAAGGAGATTTAAAATTAAATATTGTTGGAAATAATTCTCTTAAAAAGTACGATGTAAATATTTCTTTGTTAAGAGACGAGGCTAAAAGTATTGCAGCCATTGGTGGTTTAGATTTCTCGAGTAATACTCCAACCATAGATTTAGAAGTGTTTTTAGAAGATTTTTCTTTAGATGCTTTTAGCCCTTTAGGTCAAGATGTTCTCTCTAGCTTACGAGGTAAAGCCTCGGGTAATTTTACTTTAAAAGGTTTTTTAGGTAACCCCGAAATGGATGGTTTTTTAACATTGAAAGATGCAGGATTAAAATTTCCATACTTAAATGCTGATTATGATTTTGAAGGAGATGCAGTTATTGGTTTGCAAGCGCAAGAATTTATAATTGAAAACACAACTTTGGTTGATACCAAGTACAATACAAAAGGAAAGTTGTCTGGAAACATTTTGCATAAAGATTTTGATACTTGGTTTTTAGATTTAGAATTAGAAACAGATAATTTGTTAATACTGGATACTCAAGAAACTGAAGACTCACCATATTACGGAACTGGATTTATTAAAGGAACAGCAGCTATAGAAGGTGTTACTGATAAATTAAATATAACTGTTAAAGGAATTACACAGCCAAATACATTATTTGTAATTCCATTAAAAGATGTAGAAACAGTAGATAGTTTTGATTTGATTCATTTTAAATCTAAAGAGACAGTCGTTAAAGACAAGCAAGAAGAAGTAGCGAAAGAGGCTTTTAAAGGCTTGTCATTAGATATCGAATTAGAGGTCACTAAAGATGCTGTGGCACAAGTTGTAATTGATAAAGTATATGGAAGTCAGTTAAAAGGAAGTGGAACTGGGAATTTAGATATTCAGATAAATACCAATGGAAAGTTCGACATGTTTGGTACTTTTAATGTTGATAGTGGTGTTTATGATTTTAAATTACCAGGTATTAATAAACCTTTTGTTATTCAAAAAGGTGGTACAATTTCTTGGGATGGGAGTCCGTTTGATGCAAACTTAGATATAGTTGCATTTTACAAAACGAAGGCAAACCCAGCAGTTTTATTAGAAAGTTTTAATACCAATAGAAATATTGATATAGATTTAGTAACCAAAATTACGGGTGGTTTATTTACATCAAAACAAGAATTAGATATTCAATTACCAAATGTAAATCCAGCAATAAAATCTGAATTAGATTTTGTGTTAAATAATAATGATGTAGGAGAGAAAAATATTCAGTTTATGTCTTTATTAGCATTAGGTAGTTTTGTTAATCCAGATAAAGTAAATTTTGATGGTAATGCTGCAATAACTGGTACAGCCTCTAGTGCA